>NZ_QKRU01000013.1:0-116114 GCF_003234055.1 Pseudomonas sp. 57B-090624 | reverse complement strand
AAGCCTATGCCCGCAAGCTGGACGCCGCCGGCGTCGAGGTCACCGCCGTGCGCTACAACGGCATGATCCACGACTACGGCCTGCTCAACGTGGTCAACCAGGTCCCGGCGGTGCGCTCGGCCATGCGTCAGGCCGGCGCCGAACTGAAGAAGCACCTGCAATAAACCCAACCCGCGCACGCCCCCGGTCGCCACTGCCACCGGGGGCGCTCGCGCTTGCAGCCGGAGGCCGCCATGCAACCCGCTACCGCCATCCCGGATGCCAGCCTGCTGGCCCCCGACAACCACCTGCTGGTGCTGCTCGACCACCAGGCCCAGCCCGCCCTGGCCACCCGCTCCATCGACGCCATCAGCCTGCGCGACAACCTCGCCCTGCTGGCCAAGGCCGCCTGGCAGTTCGAGGTGCCGACGCTGATCAGCAGCCTCGACGCACCGGCCTTCGCCGGGGAGCTGCTGGAAGAACTCACTGCGGTATTCCCCGAGCAGCCGGTGCTCCGCCGCCGCACCTTCAATGCCTGGGAAGACGCCCCCTTCATCGAAGGGGTCAACGCCAGCGGCCGGCGCCGCCTGGTGCTGGCCGGGCTGTGGACCTCGGTGAGCATCGCCGCCACCGCGCTCTCGTCACTGGGCCAGGGCTTCGCGGTGTATCTGGTGGTGGACGCCGGCGGCGATGTCTCGCCCCTGGCACAGGAAACCGCCTTGCAGCGCCTGCTGCAACGGGGCGTGCAGCCGCTCACCAGCCTGCAGTACCTGCTGGAGTTGCAACGCGACTGGTCACGCACGGACACCGCCTCGCGGGTGCTGGAAATCGCCCGCGCCCACGCCGGCCCCCTGGGGTTGTGACCCCCTCCCAGCCCGGGCTTCAGCCCGGGGCAGGCGCATCACCGCGCAAGCGCGCCGCATCCCGCTCGAAGCACTCCGTCAGCCAGCGCGACACCGCCTGGTAACGACCGATGCGCCCGGCATCACGGTGGCTCAGCAACCACACCTCGCGATACAGCTCGGGCCCCGCCCCCAGGCGACGCAGGCCATGGCGCTCGCCCAGCAGGCAGGGCAGCAGCGCCAGCCCCATGCCGGTGGCGCAGGCCTGCACCAGGGTGCTGACACTGGACACCCGCAGCGGGCAACGCAGCGATGGCGAAAGGTTGCCCAGCCATTTCATCTCCGGCATGCCGTCCAGCTCCTCGCCATAGGCCAGCCAGGGCTGCTCGCACCATTGCTCGCGGGTCAGGCCCACATGGCACTCGGCGCCGTACACGGCGAAGCCCAGGTCGCCGACCTTGCGCATCACCAGCGCGGCGTCGTCCTGGGGGCGCGCCAGGCGCAGGGCGAAATCCGCCTCGCGGCGGGTGAAGGACAACGACTGGTTGGCCACCAGCAGCTGCAACTGCAGCTCCGGGTAGGTGCTGGCCAGGGCCGGCATGTGCTCCACCAGCCAGTGGCTGAACAGGAAGTCGATGGAGGTCAGGCGCACCGCACCGCCCACTTCGCTGGCCTCGCTGCGGGTGTCCAGCAGCATGCTCTGCACATCCCCCAGCACCCGCTCGGCATAGGCCAGGAACACCTGCCCCGCCTCGGTGGCGTGGTAGCGCGTGGTGTCGCGTATGAACAGCCGCGTCTGCAGGCTCTGCTCCGCCGCCGCCAGGCGCCGGCTCATGGTGGACGGGTCGATGCCGAGGGACCGCCCCGCCGCACTCATGCTGCCGTGGCGGGCCAGCGCCAGCAGCAGGGGGATGTCGTTCCAGTCGAAGTTCACGGGGGCTCCAGAGGTGGCCGCAGGTGGCCGGCCGCCCACGATAACAAGCCTCCCCCGGCGTACCGCAAGGGGCGGTATGGAATCGGTGTGACAAGATTTTCAACGGCCGGCGCCCTTCACCGGGCCGTGCGGGGAAGGCCGATCGCGAATGAATTCGCGCCTACCGGCTCAACGCTTCAGCGGCCGCGCCCGGCCTGCACCTGGCGGACGGCTTTCGTAGGCTGGGTAGAGCGGAGCGAAACCCATGCGGTGGAGGTAGCAGAAATCCGTAAATGCCCGGAAGCCACCCTGCTCAAGCGTTTGCTTTGACCCCAACAGCCAACGCAGACATAACCCGCGAATTCGCTGCCGCCGGGCGACTGGCGTCGCCCCTGCAGGCGCTTTCGCAGAGCTCGCTCCTATGGGCTCAACGACTCAGCGACCGCGCCCGGCCAACACCTGGCGGACGGCTTTCGTAGGCTGGGTAGAGCGGAGCGAAACCCATGCGGTGGAGGTAGCAGAAATCCATAAATGCCCGGAAGCCACCCTGCTCAAGCGTTTGCTTTGACCCCAACAGCCAACGCAGACATAACCCGTGAATTCGCTGCCGCCGGGCGACTGGCGTCGCCCCTGCAGGCGCTTTCGCAGAGCTCGCTCCTATGGGCTCAACGACTCAGCGACCGCGCCCGGCCAATACGGCGGTGGCACCCTGGGCCTTGCGGCAGTACCAGATGACGCGGCTGACGCCCCGGGTGATGGCGACGTAGGCCAGGCGCAGGCTCTCGTCGCGCATGGCCTGGTCGTAGCTGTTGCGGAAGAAACCGCAGCGCGCATAAAGGGCATTGCGCAGCGGGTGCGCCTCGGTGGGCAGGCAGTCGTCGACTATCACCGCCACCTCCGCCTGCAAGCCCTTGGCGCGGTGGATGCTGTAGGCCTTGACCGGCAGCGCCGGGTCCAGCTGCGCCTGGATGCTGCGCAGCACCTCGTTGCGCCGGCCAAGCAGGAGCACGGCGGTGCGCTCGCCGCTGCCCAGTGCCTCGACATGCCGGCACTGGGCCTGGATATCGGCGACCAGGTTCGGCAGCCCGGTGGCCAGGTCGAAACCCTGCACCAGGCGCACGCCATCGTCCGGCTGGGCGAGCTTCACCGCGCGACTGGTCTTCTCCTGCTTGAAGGCGACGCCGCCGAGCACCGCCTCGCCATCACGCACCACCGCCTCGATGGAGCGGTAGTTGGTTTCCAGCAGCAGCACCTTGCTCTTCTTCGCCTTGCCCTTGCCGGGGAAGTGGCGGTCGAAGTCCATGAACAGTTCCGGGGAGCTGCCGCGCCAGCCGTAGATGGACTGCCAGTCGTCGCCGATGGCCATCAGGCTCGGCGCCCGGCGCGAGCGCGCCAACTGGCGGTGCACGGCCTGCAGCCACTGGACGATCTGCGGGGAGATGTCCTGGAACTCGTCGATCAACAGGTGCGTCAGCGGCTCCAGCAGCGCGGCGTCGACGCTGCCGGCCTCCAGGCGGCGGGTGAGCTCGGCGAAGGCGTCGTTGAAGGTCATCAGGCCGCGCTCGCGCAGCAGCGCCTGGAAGCGCGCCCAGAAGGGTTGCAGGGCCTCGATGAAGAGTCGCTCCTGGGGCGGGCAGTTGAGCTTGCCCGGCTGCAACAGATCGATGCGCAGGCCGATGCTTTCGATGAACCCGGCCTGGCCATGGAAGGCCTCCGGCAACGGCAGCGCGGTCAGTTCGCCGGCCAGGCGCAATCCATCACGGGGTGCCTGGCCGATGGTGGCGCCCTCCTCGTCCACCGGTTCGGCCAACCCCAGCAGGCGGTGCACCCGCTGGCGGAAGGTGGCGTCGGCTGAGTAGCAGCCCTGGTAGGCCTCCTCCAGCAGGCGTTGCTGGGCCGGGCGCAGGCGGCCGGTGGCCAGGGGGTTGTCCGGCTCGGCCCCGGGGTCGCGGTCTTCCAGTTGCTCGAACCAGCCGGGGTTGCCCAGCGCCGCCTTGGCCAGCACGCCCATGGCCGCATGGAAGGTGCGCACGCATTGGCGCGCCTGGGTGGCGTCGAAGGCGAATCCCCAGAAGCCGAGCACCCGCTGCAACTGGTCGCGCAACTGCGCGCAGGAGGCATTGGTGAACGAGATGACGGTGAGCCTGCCCGGCTCGATGCCCAGGTGGCAGAGCATGAACACCACGCGCAGCACCAGGGTGGTGGACTTGCCGGAGCCGGCGCCGGCGAAGATGCGGGTGACCGGTGCGCGCCCGAGGATCATCGCCCACTGCTCGTCCGAGGGCGCGGCGACCACGCCGGCGGCCACCGCCTCGGCGACCTTCAGGCGCATGGCCTCGGCCGCACCGGCGCTCTGCCGCAGGGTGCCGCCGTAGATGCCGTTGTCGGGTGCTTCAGCGGTTGCCGCGATGGCCCCGCCCGGTTCCTTGGGGGCGGACTTCTTGCCGCTCGCACGGCCCTTGGGGGTGCTGGTGGCGCCCTTGCGGCTGCGCCCACGGGGCTTCTTCTGCGCCTGGGCGGCCATGGCCTGCGCGGCCTCGCGCTCTTCGCGCAGGTAGGCGGTGGTACGGGGGAAATAACGCGCCAGCGCTCCGGAGAGCAGCGACTTGTAGCGCTTGACGGCAGAGAACATCCGAATGGTCCGGGGAAAGCGAATAACGGGGCGCGATGATAAGGGCTTTGCCACCGCGGCGTCAGTTGCTGGCCCCTGGCCAACCGGCGGCAAGGCCTTGCCCCACGACGGCAAGGCGGCGCCGTGCCCGCATCGGGACGCCGGGCTGGAAGCCTTCTGCAACGGGGCTTCTGCGGTTATGGCCCGATCCCTGCAACCAAGCCGCGCATCCTCTGCATCCAGGGAAAGGCCATGACCATCATCTCCAACAGCTCGCCGCTGGCCACCTACCTCGCCAGTGCCACCAAGCCCTCGACCGCCGGCACCAGCGGCTCCATGTCCGGCACCGAGGACAAGACACCGCAGAAGCCCGCCGACCCCATCGCCGAACTGCGCCAGTTCGCCGCCAACCTGGTGGCCCAGGGGCGCGGCGGGCTGATGAACGCCATGGCCGGCAACACCAGCAACGTGCTGAGCAACGCCAGCGCGGCGACCCGGGCCGGGCTCAATGGCGGCAACGGCGCGCAGATGCAGTTGCCGGATGTCTCGACCCTGGACCGCGACGACGCCGCCAAGATGCTGACCCAGGTGCAGAAGCTGCTCGACAAGGGCCTCGAAGGCGCCTTCTCCTTCGTCGGCGTGAATGGCGACAAGCAGACCAGCTCGCTGGAGACCTACCGCGACTGGCTGCAGGCCAAGGGCGGCATCAGCATCTACGCCTGAGCCTCAGCGCAGGGCCTCGCCCAGCAACGCCAGGTAGCGCGGGTGCAGGGAAATGTCGTTGTGGCCCGCACCGGCCAGCACCTCCAGCCGCGCCACGCCGGGGGCGAAGGCCGCCGCCAGGCGCTCGCTGCTGTCTCGCGGGATGACCCTGTCGTCGCCGGCCAGCATCAGCAGCGTCGGCACCCGCAACGCGCCGGCGACATCCGCCGAACGGTAGCGATCCTCCAGCAGCCAGCGCACCGGTGCCCAGGGGAAGCGCCCGGCGGCGACGTTCTCGATGCTGTCGTAGGGCGTGATCAGCACCAGCCGGCTCACCGGTCTCTGGCTGGCCAGCTGCACGGCGACCCCGGAGCCGAGGCTGCGCCCCACCACCGCCACGCGCGGATGCTCGGTGTGGATGTGGTCGAACAGCCGTTGCGCGTCACGCAGGATCAGCGCCTCGCCCGGCTCGCCGGAACTGCCACCGTAGCCGGGGTAGTGCATCAGGTAGAGCGCGTGGTCGGGGAAGGCCCCGGCCAGTTGCACAAGGTTCATCGACACGTCCTCGGCGTTGCCGCCGAAATACAGCAGCGCGTCGGCGCCAGGGCGCGGGCGCACGGTGACCACCAGGCGTCCCTCGGCCACCGGCAGTTCCAGGGTGTTTTCCGGCGCCTGCACGGCACGCGGCTGGGGGAAGTAGAGCAACGCCCGCTGGAACACGAAGAGCGCGGTGCAAAGCGCCAGGTAGAGCAGGACGGCGACGAGGGTGGTCCAGAACAGGACGCGCGGCATGGCTGATTCCCCGTGGAAGGAAGGCCCCCGCGCCGGGCGCGGGGGCGCTCAGCCTATCAGAAGCTGAAGTCCACCTTGGTCCACAGGGTGCGGCCGGGCTCCTTGATCGCCTCGGGCTCGGCAGGGAAGCCGAAGCCGGCGTCGCCCGCGAGGTTGAGGTGCTCGGCGTAGGCCTTGTCGAAGAGGTTGTCAACCCCGGCGCTGACCTTGATGTCGCGGGTCAGGCGGTAGGCCCCGTTGAGGGAGAACACCGCGAAGCCGCCGCTCTTGCCGAAGTCCTGCCCCACCACGTTGCCCTGGCCTTCGGCCACGCGGTTCTGCGCGGCGGCCACGCGCCACAGGGCACCGGCGCTCCAGTCGTCACGCTCGTAGGTCAGGCCCAGGCGCGCCTCCAGCGGCGGCATCTGCGGCAGCGCGCGACCATCGGAGCTGTTCTTGCCCCAGGCGTAGGCCAGGGTGGCGTCGGTCTTCCAGTTGCCGTCCAGGCGGTAGGCCGCGCCCAGTTCGCCGCCCATGATGCGCGCATCGATATTCTCGGCCCGCGAGGTGTCGCCCATCATCCCCGGGGTGTAGGTGAAGAGGATGTAGTCGCGCACCTGGCCGACGTAGCCGGACGCCCAGGCCTCCAGGTCGCCCTCGCTGTACTGCACGCCGAAGTCAAGCTGGGTGGTCTTCTCCGGCTTGACGCCATCGAAGGCATTGCGCGACCCGGCCGGGCCCTGGTTGGGCGAGTACAGTTCCCAGTAGTCGGGGAAGCGCTGCACGTGACCGAGGCCGGCATAGAGGGTGGTGGCGCTGTCCAGGTCGTGCTCGTAGCGCGCGAAGCCGCTGGGCAGGGTGTCGGCGCGGGTCCCGCCGAAGGTCGGGTTGGCCATGCCCATCATGCCCAGGGTGCGGCGGTAGTCCTTGGCGTCGGAGCGGTCGAGGCGCGCGCCGGCCACCAGGCGGTCGCCCTCCTCCACGTACCAGGTCAGCTCGCCGAAGGCGCCGTAGCTGTGCATCAGCGCATCACGGGTGCGGGGGAACTGGTCGGCGTCGGTGAAGGTGCCGCTCATCATCGAGTAGCGCGAGGCGCGCTTGCGGTGCTCGCTGCGCATGGCGTCGAGGCCGGCCACCAGCTCCACCTCGCTCCACTTGAAGGTGGCGGCCATGCGCGCGCCGAGGGTGCGGCGGTCCACCTGCGAGGCCATCGGCATGGGCATCGAACTGGTCGGGTCGGGGTTGCGCAGGCGGAAGTTGTCCATCACATGGTCGGCGTAGTTGTAGTAGACCTGCGCCTCCAGCTTGTCGAGCACGCCGCCGAGGTTGCTGCGCTCGAAGCGCAGGCCGAGGCTTTCGCGCAGGAACTGGCTGCCGTCCATGCCGCGCCCGGCATAGCGGGATTCGCCGTTGCCGCGGCCGGCGGAAAGCTCGACCAGGGTGTCGGCATCCGGGGTCCAGCCGATGGCCACGTCGCCGTTCCACTTGTCCCAGCGCGAGGGCACGGTGTCGCCATTGCCATCCTCGTAGTCGTCGGACTGGGAGTGGTTGCCGGTGGCGCGCAGGTAGCCGGTCTCGTTGCCCACGGCGCCGTCCAGCACGCGGTCGAAGCGGCCGTTGGAGCCGGCCAGCAGGCTGGCGTGGAGGCGGCTGCCGAGCTCGCCGAAACGCTCCGGCTCACGCTCGAAGAGCACAGTGCCGGCGGAGGCACCAGGGCCCCAGAGCACGGTCTGCGGGCCCTTGATCACGGTGAGCTTGTCGAAGGTCTCGGGGGAGATGTAGGAGCTCGGGGCGTCCATCCGCCCCGGGCAGGCACCGAGCATCAGGCCGCCGTTGGTGCGCAGGTTGAGGCGCGAGCCGAACATGCCGCGCAGCACCGGGTCGCCGTTGGTGCCGCCGTTGCGGATGGCGGCGAAGCCGGGAATGGTCTTCAGGTAGTCGGTGCCGTCGCTGGCGGGCACCGGCTGGCGGGCCTGTTTCGGGTCGGTGACGATGGTCAGCGGCGAGCTCTGCTGCACGGCGGTGATGACGGTGGCGCTGACCTCGAGCGCTTCGGAAGCGGGCGCGACAGGCGCCACGGGCTGCTCGTGGTCATGTTCGTGTTCGTGGGCGACGACGCCCGCGGCGAAGGCGAGGCCGGCGGCCAGGGCGAAGGCGTGGCGCCAGCGCAGGCGGGCGGCGTCGGGCTGGAAGGCGAAACGGGTGGAGCGGTTGGCAGGCAGGTGCATCGGGTTCATTCCATGATCTGAAATCGAAGGCCGCGTCGCGGTCGGCGCGACGGGCAGGTCGGGTCGGCGGCGTCACCAGGACGGCCGCCGGCTCAGGCGTGTGAATTCAGATGCAGGGAGAGGCGCGGGGGTTGGCCGCGGGCCAGCAATGGCGGGGCGGCGTGCGCGGCCGGCTTTCCCGTGCCGGGCGCGGGGCGCTGCGGCGGCGCTGGAGCCAGAACAGGCCGAGGAAGAACAGGATGCCGAGGGTGACGGCGTTGCCCATCGGGCAGTTGAAGCCGGCAGTGGAGAGCTGCGCGGGCGCGCCGGGCCGGTCGCCGTCGAGGGAGGGGCCGTCGGCGCCGGTGGCCGAGCAGAAGGCACCGCCGAGGCCGCTGAGTTCGAGGCCCATCGCCTGGCCGTGATGAATCCCGCAGGCGAGCAGGTTGAACAGGACGCAAGCGTAGAGCATCCAGGCGATCAACGAGCGGTCGTGGCAGGCGCTTTTCATGGGCGGCGACTCTAGCACCGAAAATTCACGGCGAGAAAGCCGGCCCTTGTGGTGGATTGCCGCAGGCGCCCGGGCGCCTCGACGTCGGATCGAACCCCGGGCGAGGCCTGCGAATCCTTGGCGGCGCAGTGGCCAGTCCCGGTAAAGTCGCTGCTCCGAACCGCGCCGAGAACCTTCATGTCCCGCCTCTACGATGCACGCGGCAACCGCTATGTCGTCACCACGCCCGATGCGCTGCGCCGCCTGGGCATCGCCATCGCGCAGGAAGCCGCCGAGGCGGCGCAGGCCCGCGAGAACTGGAGCGCCGCGGCCATCGAGGCCCTGTGCGGCTGGCCCGAGGGCGAGCGACCGGAAGGCGCCAAGGGCCATCGTTCGGACGGGCTGCTGGTCGGCCCCTTCGGCAGCGCCTCGCCCTGGGACCTGCTGATCGTCAACACCGACGGCAGCCTGACCGAACGCAGCGGCAACGGCATGACCCTCTTCGCCCAGGCCCTGCTCGACGACGGCCACGTCGCGCCCGGCCAGGCCTTCGTCCTGCATGTGCACCACGACAAGCCCGGCGGCGGCTCGCCGGTGGTCACGCCCATCGAGCCCGCCGTGCGCGATGGCCAGCCGGGCTTCTGGTTGCAGATGGGCGCCCCGGGATTCGGTCCCGAGGCGGTCGGCGCCGATTCCGAGCACCTGGCCCCAGCCGACTTCCACGGTCGCCCCCTGAGCCGCGTCGACGCCCTGGCACAACTGGACCCCGGGTGGTGCCGCAGCCAGTTCGTGCGCATCGGCAATCCCCACTGCGTGACCCTGCTGGAGGCGCCCGCCGCGCTGCCCGCCATGCCCTGGCTACGCGCCGCCGACGCCCACGCGGCGCTGGAACGCATCGCCTATGCCGCGCCCATCGGCGCAGGCGATCCCTGCCCCGCCGGGGTCAACCTGCAATGGGCGGCGCGGGCAGCGGATGGCGCCATCGAGGCACGGGTGTTCGAGCGCGGCGAAGGGGCGACCGAGTCTTCCGGCAGCAGCGCCTGCGCGGTGGCCTGCGCGGCCTGGAAGGCCGGGCTGGTGGCGGCCGGCGAGGTGCGCGTGCGCATGCCCGGCGGCACCGCGCCGCTGCGCCTGGAGCAGCAGGGCGACGCCCTGGTGGGCGTCTGGCTGTTCGGCGTGGGAACGCGCCTGGAGGGTTGAGGCAGGGCTCAGCTCGGCGCGGTGGCCTTGAGCCCGGCCAGCACCAGCTTCTGGTAGAGCTGCTCGCGCAGGCCGCTGGGTGCGTGCAGGTCCATGCGCTGCAAGTGGCGGGTGTAGTCCGCCGGCTCCGGCAGGTCGAACAGGGTGGCCATGCCCAGTTCGAGGATCTCGCTGAGCTTGAGCTTGCTCTTCAACCAGCGCAGGGCACGCAACAGGTCCTGCTCCTCCGGCGTGAAGTCGCAGCCCAGCGGGTACTCGGCGAACAACCTCGGATGCTCGGCCTGCAACGCCAGCAGGCGCCAGGGCGTGTTCTGCCGGTACAGCGGGTCGAGGACGAAATCGGCAGGCAGCTTGCCGGCCTTCTGCGCCTCGGCGATCAGGCCGTCCTGGAAGCGCGAATCGGCGATGCGCAGTAGCGCCTCGATCACCTCGGCGTCGTTCTTGCCGCGCAGGTCGGCGATGCCGTACTCGGTCACCACCAGGTCGCGCAGGTGCCGGGGAATGGTGGCGTGGCCGTATTCCCAGACGATGTTGGAGCTGGCCTCGCCGCCGGATTCGCGCCAGCTGCGCAGCATCAGGATCGAGCGTGCGCCGTCCAGCTCGTGGGCCTGGGCGACGAAGTCGTATTGCCCGCCGACCCCGCTGAGCACGCGGCCATCCTCCAGCTGGTCGGCGGCGCTGGCGCCCAGCAGGGTGATGGTGAAGCAGCTGTTGACGAAGCGCGCATCGCGACGTTGCAGGCGCTTGAGTTCCTCGTCGCCATGCAGGCGGTTGACGTAACTGATGGCGGTCATGGCGATGCGCGACAGCGGCCCGTCGCCCAGCTCGCGCAGGCGCTGGTAGAAGGCCTCGGGGCCGAGGAAGAAGCCACCGTGGATCAGCACACCGCCCCGCGCCCGGCCGAGCCGCTCGACCAGGGCGGCGCGGGTGGCGGCGTCGTCGAGCGTGGCGCTGAGCCGGCGCCCATCGGCCAGCAGCAGGTGCTCGCCGTCCAGGCGCAGGTCATCGCCGAGCAGGCCATGGCGCTGCAGCCAGGCGAGGCCGTCGGCGTCGAGTACGCGCGGCAGTTCATCGAGCAACGCGTCGAGGTCGGTCAGCGTGCCGTGGGGGTCCAGCGCGCCGGCGTTGGCCAGGCGCTGCAGGCGCACATCGGGGTACACGGGGCGGCGCAGCACCCCGGCCTCCAGCAGCACCAGCAGGCCCAGCAGGAACATCTCGCTGTTGGCGTAGAGGCCCTGGGCGAACGGCGCCAGGCCGCCCTCACGCTCCACCAGGCCACCCCAGCGCTGCGGCACTTCGAGGGCATCGAGCACGGCGCGGTAACCGGCGTTGTCGCCCTGGCGCGCCACCAGCGCAGCGGCCAGGCCGTCGGCCATGGCGCCGATACCCACCTGCAAGGTGCCGCCATCGCGCACCAGGGCGCTGGCGTGCAGGCCGATGGCGTGGTCCTGCAGGCTCACCGGCAGGTTGGGGGTGGAGAACAGGGTGCTGCGCTCGGGCGCATCCAGCACCAGGTCGAACTCGCCGGCGTCGAGCTCGGCGTCGCCCGGCATATAAGGAAGCGCCTCGTGCACCTGGGCGATGGCGAGGATGGTCTCGCCCGCCGCACGGCGACGACGCAGGCGCGGCAGCAGGTCGAGGGTGATGTCGGGGTTGCAGCTGAGGCTGAAGCGCCCGGGGCTCTGCGGCCGCGCGGCGACCATCTGCGCCACCAGGTTCAGGCCCTTGCGGTCGAGGTCGCGGGCCACCTGGCTGTAGTTGAGGCTGACGTAGCTCTGCTGGGCCTGGGGGTTGTCCAGCTGGCTGGCCGGCTGCAGGTAGAACTCCTCGACGCGGATGTGCGCCGGCAGCTCGCCACAGCGCAGGTCGCTGAGGTAGTCGAGTTCGATGTAGTCGCCATAGAGGCGACGCAGGAAAGGGCCGGAGAAACGCTGCTCCAGCTCGCTGGCCGGTTGCGGCTTGGCCAGGGACAGTGCGGTGTAGATGGTCAGCTGGCGCTCGGGCAGCGCCTTGACACGCTGGTAGAGCGCGTTGACGAAGCGGTTGGGCTTGCCCAGCCCCAGGGGGATGCCGAGGCGGATGGGCCCCTCGATCCGGCGCAGCACTTCATCCACGGCCTGTTCCAGCGAGCAGTTGGGCACCTGTCCTCTCCCTTGCAGATCGACGATGCAGGGTTGGACCGGCACGGCTGCGCTTTTGCTCAACGTGCGACGGGCTGCGATTCAAACGCTCGCTTGGATTGCGCTTTCCAGGATTTTTCAGGCAGCATCGACCGGGTGCTGGCATAGCACCTGCATTCCTACCAGCCCCAACCACCTACGCCGAGGCCTACCCATGCGCATCGTCCAAGCCACCCTGGAGCACCTGGACCTGCTGAACCCGCTGTTCGTCAAATACCGCGAGTTCTACGGCGAACTGCCCTTCCCCGACTCCTCGCGCAAGTTCCTCGAGAAGCGCCTGAGCCGCAAGGAATCGATCATCTACCTGGCCCTGGCCGACGATGACGACACCAAGATCCTGGGCTTCTGCCAGCTCTACCCGAGCTTCTCCTCCCTGTCGCTGAAGCGCGTGTGGATTCTCAACGACATCTATGTCGCCGAGGACGCCCGTCGCCAGCTGGTGGCCGACCGCCTGCTGCAGACCGCGAAGAAGATGGCCAAGGAAACCAACGCCGTGCGCATGCGCGTGTCCACCAGCGCAGGCAACGAAGTGGCGAAGAAGGTCTACGAGTCCATCGGCTTCCGCGAGGACAGCGAGTTCGTCAACTACATCCTGCCGATCCACGAAGACTGATCCACCCGCCAGGGGCGCCGCTCAGGCGCCCAGGCCCAGCCACAGGCCGATGACCAGCGGCACCGCCAGCAGCCCGGCCAGGGCCAGGCGCCGGTGCCGTGGCCAGGCCCCTTCGGCGGGCCGCGCACGCGCCAGCTGCAGGGGCCGTTCCAGGGCAAGCTGGAATTCCGACAAGGCCTCGAAACGGGCCCGCGCCTGGGGCGCCAGCGCCCGTGCCAGCACACCATCCCAGCCCGTCGGCAACTGCGCGTTGAAACTCGCCAGCGGCACGTAGCGGCTCGCCTGCCCGCCGTCGGGGCGCGCCACCTCGGGCCACTGCCCGCTGAGCAGCCAGTAGCACAGCGCGGCCAGGGCGAACTGGTCCGCCGTGCCATCCACCGCACGCCCGTGGCGCAGCTCGGGCGCCAGGGGCACGGCCTGGGCCGGCGCCGCCTGGCGCGCGACACCGGGGAGGATGGCCGCGTACTCGGGCAACAGCAGCAGGCGTCCCGCATCGCTGACCAGGATCTGCCTGGGGCTCAGCCACAGCCCTTGCATGCCCCGGCGCTGCAGGGCACGCACCGCCTCGATCAGCTGCCCGAGCAGGGCCATCAGGCTCTCGCCATCCAGGGGCCCGTGGGCCGCCATCCAGTCGGCGAGGCTGCGCATGCCGCGCGGCAACGGGGCGAACAGCAGGAACGCATGGCGCCGTGGACGATGGGGCGAGATCACCTGGGGCAGGCTCGCCACCGGGCTGCGCCGCAACACCCATTCGCGTTGCCAGAAGGCCTCGTCGGCATCGCGTTCGGCCAGCCACAGCAGCGCCTCCCGGCCCTCCTCGTCGAGCGCCTGGAACAGCCGCCCCGGCGGGCCGAAGGGACAGGCGGCCTGGAGCGTCCAGCCGTCCACCTCGCCACCCGGCTCGATGTGCCCGACCTTCGGCCAACTGCCCCCGGGCGCGGGGGGCGGCAGGCAATCGGCGGCGCCGGGCAGCAGCAGCGCCGCAGCCCCCGGGGCGCCGAGCAGGGGCTCCAGCAGGGCACCGAGGCCACCGGGAACCAGGGTCATGCAGCCTTCGCGCAGGCGCTGCAGGTCGGCCACCTCCAGCAGCGGCTGGGGTGCCAGCAGCAACGGCTCGTGGGCGACCAGCGGCAAGCTGTGCTGCACCACCGCCAGTTCCGCCTGGGCGCCGAGCACGCCCTCGCGCCCCACCAGGCCCTGCACGCCGTCCCTGTTCAGGCGCAACAGGCCGATGGCGCCGGCCTGGAGAAAATGCGCCTGGCCATCCTGCAGCAACAGCAGGCCGGCACTCAGCTCGGGCGCATCCTCGCCCGCACTCCGGCGCCTGAACAGCTGCAGGTTGAGCGCCGCCAGCACCTGCCGCGCGGCCTGGGTCTCGCTCCAGCCGTCCGGTGTGCAGGCGTAGTCGGCGAACAGCGCATCGAGGTGATGCTCGAGCGTGCGCACCACATCGGGGCAGCGCCGTGCCCAGAGCAGGATCACCAGCAGCAGCGGCGAGCGCCCCTGACGACCGGCGACCCAGGTGGCCCGAGCGCGGGCGGCCTGCCCGGGCAGGTCCAGCCCATGGCCCTGGGCCAGGCTGATGGCGGGATGTTCCAGCAGTTGCAATGCCACGGCGCGCGCCTCCATCGGCAAACTATGGAAACAGTTGCAGCCTTTGTGCCGGAAAAGCCGACGACGGATGCTCGCCGCCTCCACCTGGCTTGCCCCTATAATGCCGCTCGCCCGGCCCCCGAGCCGCCGCCGCAGAACCGACAAGGCGCCCCATGGATTTCAATCTGATCGACCTGATCCTCCACCTCGACGAATACCTGAACCTGTTGGTCAGCAACTACGGAACCTGGATCTACGCCATCCTATTCCTGGTCATCTTCTGTGAGACGGGCCTGGTGGTGATGCCCTTCCTGCCCGGCGATTCCCTGCTGTTCATCGCCGGTGCGGTGTGCGCCAACGGCGCCATGGACCCCGTCGTGCTGGGCGCCCTGCTGATGCTCGCGGCGATCCTGGGCGACAGCACCAACTACCTGATCGGGCGGACCACCGGCGAGCGGCTGTTCAACAAGCCGAACTCGAAGATCTTCCGCCGCGACTACCTGCAGCGCACCCACGAGTTCTACGACCGCCATGGCGGCAAGACCGTGACCCTGGCGCGCTTCCTGCCCATCGTGCGCACCTTCGCGCCCTTCGTCGCCGGCGTCGGCCGCATGCCCTACGCGCGCTTCTTCGCCTTCAGCGCCTTCGGCACCGTGCTCTGGGTCGGCGGCCTGGTGACCCTCGGCTACTTCTTCGGCAACGTGCCCTTCATCAAGCAGAACCTCTCGGTGGGCGTGGTCGCCATCATCCTGCTGTCGCTGCTGCCCATGTTCATCAGCGTGCTGCACCGCCATCTGCGCCCGGCCGCCGCCCGCGACAACGCCGGGCGCCCGAGCTGAGCCCATGTGGTCCCTGCGCAACTGGCGCCGGCGCCGCACCCTGGCGCGCAACCCGGTCGACGACGCGCTCTGGGCGCAGGTGCGCCAGGCGCTGCCGATCCTCGACGGCATCACCCCCGAAGAAGACCGGCGCCTGCGCGAGCGCAGCGTGCTGTTCCTCCACGACAAGCACCTGACCCTGCTGGGCGGCGTGCGACTCGAACCCCGCGACCGCCTCGTCCTCGCCGCCCAGGCCCAGCTGCCGCTGCTGCACCTGGCGGAGCTGGGCTGGTACCAGGGCTTCCATGAGCTGGTGATCTACCCCGACGACTTCCTCAGCCCCCAGCGCCACCGCGACAACGCCGGCGTCGTCCACGAATGGGACGCCGAGCACAGCGGCGAGGCCTGGCTTCGCGGCCCGGTGGTACTGGCCTGGCCGGGCGTGCAGGCCAGCGGCGGCTGGGAGGGCTACAACCTGGTGATCCACGAGCTGGCCCACAAGCTGGACATGCTCAACGGCGACGCCAACGGCCTGCCGCCCCTGCACCGCGACATGCGCCAGTCGGACTGGGCCGAGGCCATGCAGGCCGCCTACGACGAAATGAACGCGGCCCTCGACGAAGACGAGGACGCCGCGCTGCCCATCGACCCCTACGCGGCGGAAGACCCGGCCGAGTTCTTCGCCGTCACCAGCGAGTACTTCTTCAGCGCCCCCGACCTGCTGCAGGCCGCCTACCCCGCGGTCTACTCGCAGCTCGCGGCCTTCTACCGGCAGGACCCGGGCGCGCGCCTGGCCCGCCTGATCGCCGAGCATCCGGAGTATCGGGACACGACCAACGGATGAGCACGACGGCGTGGCGCCGCCCAATGAATGTGCATATAATCCGCCCACTTTTTTTGGCCCATTCCAGGGAGTCGACCATGAGCTACAGCAAGATCCCGGCTGGCAAAGACCTGCCGAACGACATCTACGTCGCGATCGAAATCCCGGCCAACCATGCGCCGATCAAATACGAAATCGACAAGGACAGCGACTGCCTGTTCGTCGACCGCTTCATGGCCACCCCGATGTTCTACCCGGCCAACTACGGCTACATCCCCAACACCCTGGCTGACGACGGCGACCCGCTGGACGTGCTGGTCGTGACCCCGTATCCGGTCGCCCCCGGCGCCGTGATCCGCGCCCGTCCGGTCGGCGTCCTGCACATGACCGACGAAGCCGGCGGCGACGCCAAGCTGATCGCCGTCCCCCACGACAAGCTGTCCCAGCTGTACGTGGACGTGAAGGAATACACCGACCTGCCGGCCCTGCTGCTGGAGCAGATCAAGCACTTCTTCGAGAACTACAAGGATCTCGAGAAAGGCAAGTGGGTCAAGGTCGAAGGCTGGGGCAACGCCGACGCTGCCCGCGCCGAAATCGTCAAAGCGGTTGCGGCTTACCAAAAGTAAGCCCCGACCTCTCATGGAAAGCCGGCCACAAGCCGGCTTTTTTAATGCCCGCAGAAATCCACCAATGTCCGTCAAGCCCTGGAAGATCAAGGCTTTGAGACGTACCATCTGTCTCTCAACGTCCACCAATAATCGATAGAATCTCCCGCCAGAGTGTGGGTGAAGGTGTGGGTAGATAGGGAGTCTGTATGGGTAAGCTAACGACCAAGACCATCGAATCATTGGCTAGGACGGCAGAACCCGGAAAAACCAACGATGGCGATGGGCTCTACTTTCAGGTAGCCAAAGGCGGCTCTTCGAGTTGGATCTTTCGCTACAAGCTGGACGGGCGAAGCCGCGAAATGGGACTAGGCCCCTTCCCGGTCATTACCCTCAGCCAAGCGCGGCAACTCGCAGCGGATCAGCGAAAACTTCTCGCGACCGGTATCGATCCCCTAGCCGCCCGAGATGCAGAACGAGAAGCGAAGCGAGAGGCTGAGCGCCAAGCTGCAGCGCGTCGTACCACGTTCGAAGATCTTGCTCGCGATCATCAACAGGCCCATGGAGCCACCTGGTCTGAAAAATGGCGTAAGGGCTGGCTGCGGAAGCTGGAGCTATACGCATTCCCCATCATCGGGAAGCTATCGGCTGACGATATCCAAACCGAGCACATGCTGAGCGTCTTGCGGCCGATTTGGTCGACAAAAACGCGCACCGCCGATGAAGTGCGTGGACAAATCGAGCAAGTGCTAGATGCAGCAAAGGCTCGCCGCCTTCGCGGCGGTGACAATCCCGCCCGCTGGCGCGGCCATCTGGAAAACCTCCTCAGCAAAGCTGAAAAGAAGAAAGCTCGGCAACGCCAGCACTTCCCAGCCATGCATTGGCGTGACTTGCCGAAGCTGATGAGTAAATTGGCTCAAGACTCCAGTCGGGATGCCGTAGCCGCACGCCTGCTGATTCTAACTGGGGCTCGCTCCCACATGATCCGCTTCGCGCAATGGCCCGAGATGGATTTTGCAGCTGGGACATGGGCACTTCCGGCCGAACGCATGAAGATGAGAAAGCCATTCGTCATTCCCCTCCCCTCTCAGGCTGCGGATATGCTGCAAAGCCTACCTCGTACGAATTCACCGTATCTGTTCCCAGGAAAAGGCAAGAGTGGTGCCATACATGCCAATGCCATACGCAACCTCCTGCATAAGCTAGGGCACGCAGACATTACTCGACATGGCTTTCGCTCCACATTCCGCGACTGGGCCAACGAGAACACTCACTACCCACGAGAGGTATGCGAACTCGCACTCGCTCATGACGAACGGGATCAGACCGAAGCCGCTTACTCTCGCTCAGACTTTCTAGAGAAACGCAGAGCACTGATGGCTGATTGGGCCGAATTCTGTACAAGCCACAAGCTGCAGGCATAACTACCAAGCGTCACCGGCAGCAATCGGCAAATTGCACATCCGAGATTATGAATCAATCAGCAGGGCTGTTGCAGCGCATCGCGCCGGGCGTAGGCTCGGAAATGGTCGGCCAGCTTGTAACACGCGATGGCCTGTGCCCCTTGGCAGTCAGCGACTGCTCGGCGCAGAGGATCTGACGAGCGTTGTGCTCCCTTGACCTCTGCACTAGGTGAAGGCGCAGGAACCCCCACAGTTCGAGCCAAGGGCACAGATGAACTCACCGATAGGCCGTAGCGCCGCCGACCAGGCCACAAAACAGCAAGTACGCCTCGACGGCTACAAGTGGGGACAAGCACAAAACTAGTGCTGCCCACTAGTTGCGGCCTGCCGCTGGCTGTCAGCGCCCATAACTTCCTCTGCGATGCCGTGCATTACCTCGACTGACTTGCCAGGGCATTTTGCTATTATTCAGTAACGGACAGGCACAGGGCATCGGGTCTGCTGCCGTACTCACTGGGAGTCGGAACTAGAGGGCATGGGGCATAAGAAGCAATGGCATGGCCCGCCACAATGCCAGGTACGCTCCCGACAATCTGCACAAAAAGGAATTTGGCATGGCCGGGACATCTACCGACAAATTTTCGGCCGGTGAGCAGGAACTGGGATACATCTACCAGACGCGTCTTGCTCTTCTACAACTGCTCCAATTGCCGGAAGACACCGCCATCTTCCTGGAAAAGGACGATGACCTTGATTTCGTCGACGGCCAGGGCGGGAAGTCTTTGGCCTCGCTTAAGCACAAGGCGATCGGCGACAGACTGACCGACTTGTCGGCCGACTTCTGGAAGTCCATCAATATCTGGTTGGTGCGGTACAAACGTGATGGCCGTGCTGCATCGAACCTGCGGTTCTTCCTCTTCACCACCGGCGAGGTGTCGACCGACTCGTTCCTGTCCGGTCTTCTCCCCAATCAGCCCACCGCCTCCGGCGATGACGAAACTCTGACTGCATTGGCCCAAAAGGCACTTTCGGCATCGAAATCGAAACTCATCGCGCCGATTGCCGCGGCGTTTGAGGAACTGAATGATGTCGAGAAGCAGGATTTCCTCGAGCGCATCCTGATCCTGGATAGCAGCCCGCGCATCGACGACATTCCCGTGCTCATAAGGGATAAGCACATGCGAAGCATCCGGCGCGAGCACCGCGAATTCGTCTTCGAGCGGCTGGAAGGTTGGTGGACCGATGTCGTGATCAAGCAGCTCACCGGTGGTAGGCCCGAAGGGATCTTTGGCTACGAAGTATCTGACAAGCTCTCGAACTTCGCCGAGGAGTACAAGGTAGATAACCTGCCTATCACCTTCCGCGGAAAACTCCCCTCCGACAACATCGACATTGATACTGATCCGCGCCTATTCGTAGCGCAACTGCGTGAGATTGGCATTTCCGCCAACCGAATCAGAAGTGCGATTTTGGATTATTACCGGGCGTTCGAACAACGGTCGGCCTGGGCGCGCGCGAGCCTGCTTGTATTGGGAGAGGTCGAGGAATACGAAGATCGCTTGGCCGATGAGTGGGACCGCTACAAGGATGTCATTTTCGAGAGGCTGGAAGACGACAGTGCTGAGGACGTGCTTCGCCAAGCCGGCACTGAACTTTACAACTGGGCGGAATTTGAAACCGCAAAGATCGACTCCCTGCGCATTCGTGCGCGGGTGACGGAGCCCTACGTCCTTCGTGGAAGCTTCCACATTCTCGCCGACAGTACTCCCCACCCCAGAGTCTACTGGCATCCCAGATTCCTTGACCGTCTCGGCGACGTACTGGAGGCGGCATCATGAAGCGATGGGATCAGCGCCCTTTCGAGGTTCGAAACCTGTTCAATCCTGCATTCTGTGGCTTAGTCATGTTTCGCGCCCTGGCCGGCTACGAAGAAGACGACGACCGCGGCATGCCTTTTTCGCTGTCGCTTCTTGTGCTGCCCCTAAGCCTGCACAAGGACTCACGAGAGGTGATCGCTGGCAGCCCACGCAGCTATCTGCTCAAGACCGCAGAGAAGAACCAGCAAATCATGGTGGGCTTCGCCGATCGGGTCACGCAGATGCTTCCCTATGCCTTCGAGGGGTTCGGTCTACTGATGGAAAGGGGGTGCATCGCCGTCGCGGATGACGGACGCATTCAGACCATCCCCAAGAAGGTGCGCAAGGCCGTCGATGGCACAGCCGAAACTGTCGCCTGCCAGAAAGTGGCCCGCGTCGTAGGAAAGGAATTCGCACGTATCGCCGACCGGGCGACCGTCTACACGACTTTCGGGATTCGCCCATGAAGATCAGATCCATCCACATTTACAGCCATGATGGCCAACGTCGTGACCTCGCATTCAAGGTGGACGGACTCAACGTCATCACCGGTCGCTCCTCCACTGGCAAATCTGCACTTTCAGAGATCATCGAATACTGCATGGGACGATCTTCGTTCAACGTCCCCGAGGGTATCATTCGCGACAAGGTGGCCTGGTTCGCCGTTATCTACCAGTTCGAGAAGGAGCAGGTACTGGTCGCCAAGCCACCCCCTTCTGGCAGCGGCGCCAGTTGCAGTACGGTGATGCTGCGCAGAGGCGCCCAATTGCAGGTACCCGAGTTCAAGGATTTGGCGATCAACACTGACGACGAAAGCATCGTCGAATTATTGTCGCGCCTGCTCGGGATTCCCGAGAATCGCACCGAAGTCGCGCTGGAGCATAGTCGCAACAGCTACGACGCCAACGTTAAGCACACGTTCTATTACCTGTTCCAGAAACAGGGGTTGGTCGCTAACAAAGACCAACTTTTCTACCGGCAGAACGAACAGTTTCAGCCGCAGGCGATCCGTGACACGTTACCGATCCTGCTCGGAGTCTCTTCCAGCGACCGCTACGAACTGGAATCCAAGTTGCGCTTGGCGCAACGGGATCTGAGGGTTAACCAGAAGAAACTGGAACTGGCACAAGACGCCGTCGACACATCGCATGTGCAGGCGATCGGCCTCCACTCGGAAGCAAAGACAGTCGGGGTCCTCGGCACTACCGACGAGAGTCTCAATGCAGACGGGATCATGGAAGTATTGAGGTCTGCGTTGTCCTGGAAGCCCGAAACGGTACCTGACGACGACGGCAGCCGGGTTTCGATTCTGGAAGAGAAACTCGTTCAGTTGCGCCGTAATCGCCGGGACGTTCAGGGAAGGATTGATGCAGCGCGACAGTTCGCCAAACGCTCGGGTGGCTACGAAAACGAGGCTGCCGAACAGATAGACCGCCTGGCGTCGATCAAAGCCTTGCCGAAGAATCCTGACAGCGGTGAATGGCAATGGCCGTTCAGCGAACAGAATCTGGCACTAGAATCCCCGGTTGCCGTTGTCCTGCTCAACGAACTGGCATCGCTCGACAAGGAGTTGCGCGTCGCCACCGGCCAACGTCCTAAGCTCGATGCCTACTTGACCGAACTGGCCGGCACCGTGGACGAGATCAGGGATGAGATCAAGCAGAAGGAAGCGGAGCTGTCCGCGGCGATCTCAGCCAACGAATTTCTCGCCAAGATGGGCTCGCGCAACAATGCCGCTGCGCGCGTGGTCGGCCGTATCAGTCTGTTCCTGGAAACGCTCCTCCCAAATGAGGATCTTGCCAAGCTGAAAGCTGAGAGTCGCCGCCTCAGCAACAAAGTCAAGCAGCTTGAAGAGCAGATCGGGGCGGATGACAGCAACGAGCGCCTGACGTCAATCCTCAACAACATCTCTGCGCAGATGTCGCGATACATCCAGAAGTTCAACGCCGAGTTCGGTCCTTATCCCGCGCGGCTAAATCTGCCTCAACTAACGATCATCTTTGATCGGCCCGAGCGCCCAGTGCCGATGGGCAGGACCGGCGGCGGCGAAAACCATCTCGCGTACCATCTGTCGGCACTACTTGCCCTGCACCTATTCGCGGCGCAGAACAATCGACCAATCCCGCGCTTCCTACTGATCGACCAACCAACCCAGGTTTACTTCCCCTCTGAACAGGTTTACCAAGATGCCGACGGTTCAGTGCAGAAGACGGAAGCCGACGCCGACCTTGATGCGGTACGCCGTCTATTCGAGCTGTTGCTGAAGTTCACTCAAGAAGAGGTCCCCGGCTTCCAACTAATTGTTACTGAACATGCGAACCTGCGCGAACAGTGGTTCCAGGACGCGTTGGTTGAAGAACCATGGACCAAGCCACCCGCGCTAGTTCCCGAAAATTGGCCATCAGAACCAGTTAATTGATCTAGCAACCATCATACGACTAGAAGTCGTATGATGGTTTAAGTAGATGTGTTTGATCCACTGCTGACACCAACTTCTGCCCGATTCTAACCGACAGGTATTACTAAGGAATCGCCCGTGAACCCTTGATGATTTTTTCTTAATAGTCGATGAAAAGCTTGAAACAGCCAAGAAAAATGAAATCTTGCTAAAAGCATCCACAGATAAAAATCTAAAAGCACTCAAAGAAGCTGTGATTCGAGCCACCCTCTTGGCAGGAAATTACGCAGCCAGGCTACAAGAGCGCAACCTTAAAGTCGACATCCAAAATTCAGATGAAAGCATAACACTCAGCTCAACCTACAGAGATGGTAGCCATCAAACTTTCACTCTTGGTAAAACTTCGAGAGAGAATCTCTTCGGGATAACTGTCGAAGACATCGACAACAACGGGGACATTGTCATATCACTAGATGACTCTCACAACTATAGTTCAGAGAGCTGGGGAGATGGAATTTACGAAAAACAATTAAGAAAATTCATCGAAGACTTTATCTCCTACGCAGAGAGGCATGGTGGGTTTTAATCACAGGGACATCTCAAGCCCTTCAAAAGGTATACAAAAGGCGGGTTAAAGCCCGCCCTTTAGTCAAAATCTACAACGGGCTATCTACATCACAGCAATTCGATTCGAAAAAAACTCAACCCTACATCACAGCAATGACATACCCACCATGGAGGCCCTCCAGCCATGTCATTGCAGTGCCCTCGCTGTAATTCCCCCAAGATCGCATCCCTGCATCCTGCCATGAAGATCGGCGCCCTGGTCGGCACCGTCGGTGGCGCAGCACGTGGTGCATCCGCCGCTCTTGCTGGCGGGCAAGCCGGCGCAGCAGTAGGCGCCATCGCCGGCCCGTTGGGCATTACCCTCGGCTCACTGTCCGGCGCCATTCTCGGCGGCCTGGCCGGCGGCGTCGGCGGTTGTGCGCTCGGCGCCCAGCTCGGCGACCAGTTAGATCGCCACGTGCTCGCCAACAACCTCTGCCTGATCTGCGGGCATCGCTTCAACCTGCCGACCTGATCGGCTTCGTTCTTCGCTCCCCTTCTCCCTCATCCCTTCCGCCGGTGCTGCGCTTCGCGCAGCGCTTTATGCCGGCAATTGCTCACAGGAAACTCACTATGGCTCATCTCATCGAACATATGGCCTATGTCGGCGAAGCCCCCTGGCATGGCCTGGGCAGCCGTCTCTCTCCGAAACAACCGCTGGAAGTCTGGCAGCGTGAGGCCGGCATGGACTGGCAGATCCAGGAAAGCCCGGTCCACTTCAAAGCCGACGCGGTCGGCCACCTGGGCAGCATCCACTCCTTCCCCGAGCAGAAGGTGCTCTACCGCTCCGACACCAAGGCGCCGCTCTCGGTGGTGTCCCAACGCTATCAGGTAGTGCAGCCGCGGGAAGTGCTGGAGTTCTACCGCGACCTCACCCAGGTCTCCGGCTACGAACTGGAAACCGCCGGCGTGCTCAAGGGCGGCCGCAAGTTCTGGGCGCTGGCGCGCACCGGGCAGAACACCTCGTTGAAGGGCAACGACCTGGTCAACGGCTACCTGCTGCTGGCCACCTCCTGCGACGGCACCCTGGCCACCACGGCGACGCCGACCACAGTGCGGGTGGTGTGCAACAACACCCTGACCATCGCTGTCGACGGCGCTATCCGGGCGATCAAGGTGCCGCACAGCACGCGCTTCGATGCCCAGGCCGTGAAGAAACAACTCGGCATTGCCGTCTCGCAATGGGACGAGTTCATGTACCGCATGCGCCACCTGGCCGAGCGCAAGGTGCAGTGGCATGAGGCGATGGGTTACTTCATGCAGGTGCTCTGCGATGCCCAGCCCAACAATCCGCTACCGGATGCCTTGCCGAATGAACGTGCGCTGCGTCGGGTGCAAAGCCTGTACGAAGGCCGCGGTCGTGGCTCGCAACTGGAAGCCGCCAACGGCACTGCCTGGGGCTTGCTCAATGCCGTCACCGAGTACGTCGACCACGAGCGCCGTGCGCGCAGCAACGAGTACCGCATGGACTCGGCCTGGTTCGGCCAAGGAGCGGTGATCAAGCAGCGTGCCCTGGAGGCGGCCCTGCAGTTGGTGGCCTGACAGCAGTTCTCTCCTTCCGTTATCCCTCTTTGTCCAAGCGGTCCTGCGACGACAGCAATGGCTCGCAGGTACCGCTGCGTTGGGCGTTCCCTTCCACCCGCCGGGGTTCCGCTCCTGTGGAGTGGACTCCGGTGTTTAATTGGAGGCCTCTCTCATGGGCTGGCTGTTCTCATCCCGTACCCGGTCAGAGCTGATCCAAGATCTGATCCGCCCCGAAGACACCGCACGAGCCAGTGTTCGTGTACTTGTGCATGCCTTGCGCGGCAATGTGCTGTGGTCGGTCACCGAAGTGACGGCGAAAGCTACCGGTGTCCATCCTGACCTCGCGCCTGGCGAGTCGATGCGCTTTATCCGCTGCGACCTGCTGCAACGCAGTGGCGGCGAGTGGGGCTACAAAGCCATGGATGAGTCCATGGCGCCGTACTACTACAGCTGTCCGCTGCGCTATCTCGGCATGGCCAAGGAACTCTCACCCGGCTGGCGCGAGAAGGTTCGTGCCCATCATGCACGGCGACGTCAGTCGGCGACCGCCACAGCCGGCGCTGTAGCCCGGTAAGCGGGAGTGATCGCAGCGCCGCCTGGATGCGGTCCTCCCGTTGATGGCCTGACGACCATTGCCCACTTCATTCCCCCGATGCCCGACCGGCTCTGCCGGCCGGGCATTTTTATGTCCGGAGAAAAATCCTCATGACTCATGTTCATTCCACGCCCAACAGGGCGCGACAACGCCCTGCCCTGCGCTTGGTCGGCACCAAGGATCTGTCTCGCGATGACTGGTTGGCCGTACGCAAGCACGGTATCGGCAGCTCGGACGCTGCCGCCGCGGTCGGCCTTAATCCCTACAAGTCGCAGCTGGAGCTCTGGCTGGAAAAGACCGGCCGCGATGCCGGGCTGCCCAAGAGCGATCCCAACGACGAGGAAAGCCCGACCTACTGGGGCAACATCCTCGAGCCCATCGTCGCCAACCACTACGCCCGGCGTACCGGCAACCGAGTGCGGCGGATCAATGCCGTGCTACAGCATCCGGATCCGAAGCAGGACTGGATGCTGGCCAACATCGACCGTGAGGTGACCGGCGCCAGCGACGTCCAGATCCTCGAATGCAAGACCGCCGGCATCAACGGAGCCCGTCTCTGGAAGGAAGGGGTGCCGGTGTACGTGCAGTTGCAGGTGATGCACCAGCTAGCTGTCACCGGTAAGCAGGCGGCTGACGTGGCCGTGCTGCTCGGTGGCCAGCACCTGGAGATCCATCGCATCGAGCGCGACGACGAGCTCATCGCCCGGTTGATCGAGCTGGAACGCGACTTCTGGGGCTACGTGCAACGCGATACGCCGCCGCCGGCGGATGGTTCCGAGTCGGCGGAGCAGGCCCTGCGATGCCTGTACCCGGAGGACCACGGTCACACCCTGGACTTCACCCAGGACCCACTGTTGTCGGCCGCCTTCGATGAACTGCAGGCCGTCCGCGCCAGCTTGGAAGTCCAGAGCAAGCGCGAGGCCGAACTGAAACAGCAGCTGCAGCAGGCCATGGGCGATGCCAGCCGGGCGCTGTTCGCCAACGGCGCGGTGTCCTGGCGCAAGGCCAAGGACAGCGTGGTGCTCGATGTACCGCGGCTGCTCAAGGAAAAGCCCTACCTGCTGGTGCGCTACCCCACCACCAAGGTCGGCAGCCGGCGCTTCCTGATTACCTGATTTCGATTCCCCCCTTGATCACCTCGGCGTCTCCCCCTGCGCCGAGGTGGTCTTTTTATTCATCCACTGGAGAACCACCATGCTCAAAGGCTTGGCCATTACCCCGCCGGTGCTCGGGCGGATTTCCATCGGCAAGGTCGTCGAGAAGAACGGCAAGCGTCTGCCGGAAAAGGACGACCAATTCACCCTCACTTCGCAAGTCCAGCTCCGCGATGGCTGGCTACCCCATCCCCTGGACGAGGAGTTGCGTAAGGCCCAGGGCGGCAAGATCCGCAGCATTCCGATCCGCCTGCTGTTCAACGCGCCGGAGCTGAACTTCCGTGCCGAGTACTGTCTGTTCGATCGGCAGTCCGGGCGGCCACTATGTGTCGGCAACGGCGAAACCTGCAAGCGTCGTAGCCAGGACGGCATCGCCTCGCTGCCCTGCCCTTCGCCGGATGGCTGTCCGTTGGCCAAGGGCGGTGCCTGCAAACCCTACGGTCGCCTCAACGTCGCCATCGGCGATGAGGATCCGCTGGGCAGCTTCGTGTTCCGCACCACCGGCTTCAACAGCATCCGCACCCTGGCGGCCCGGCTGCAGTACCTGCAGGCGATCTCGGGCAACCGCCTGGCGTGTCTGCCGCTGGAGCTGCGCCTGCGCGGCAAGTCCACCCGGCAAAGCCACGGCTCGCCGATCTTCTACGTCGACATCACGGTGCGCAGTGGATTGTCGATGGAGGAAGCACTGCTACAAGCGCGAGAACTTGATGAGGCACGCCAGGCCTCAGGCTTCGACCAGGTGGCGCTGGATGCCACCGCACGGCTGGGCTTTGCCAACGGAGCCTTCGAGGACAGCGACGAGGAGACAGGGGCCATCGTCGAGGAGTTCTTTCCGGAGCCGACTCCTGAATCGCCCCCTTCGGCCGCTCCTGTAGTGGAACCACCTGCCACACCGAAACCCACCCTGTCGGCGCTGCTGAAAGCCCGCGCCGAAGCTCGTGCCCAACATGCCGCGGACTGATGTCCGCGGCATCACCCATCACTCAATCTACGAGGAGGATTGCGCCATGAACCTGGTGCGCTTCATTGGTTTGCTGTTCGTGTTCATCGGCGTGCTGGCCAGCTGTGCAGTGGCCGTTGCGCTGCTGGTGCTCATGCTGCGCTTTTGGCCGCTGGCGCTAGTCATCGTGCTGGCGCTGGTCCTCTTCCACCGACTCCTCCAACGGATCGGGCTCCGCATTTCCTTCTAGTCCCGTGACGGCATAAGCAGGAGCCGTCGGGGCTCCTACTCGCCGATTTCTCATCTCAACTTTCCGCCTAACAGGAGCACTCACCATGATCACACGGTGCCTGATCTGTAATTCTTCCGTGGTGTTGTCCAAGGACGCCGCCAAGGCGCTGGCCAGGCTGATGGGCACACTGGACGGTTTCTTGCGCGGCATCCAGCAGTCACCTGCCCGGCAGCAGCCGATAACCTCGGACCTGCATTGCGAGAGCCCGCTGGAGCGCGCGTTCAACCTGATGCTCGATGGCATCTGCGGCGCGGCGGCAAACTGGAACAGCACCGGCGATTTCATTCGCGACGTGCGCCGCTTCCAGTTCATGGAGTACGACTGCCTCTGCCTCCGTTGCGGGGCGAAGTACAACGAAGAGCCCGTACCGCGCCGCTAGCTCAATTCTGCTGGCTGAAGTACCCCCCCTCACCCGCGACTGAGTCGCTCGCTCAACCGCTCCACCATCTCCACGACCAACTGACGGTCGCCCTCCCCCAGGACATTCAGCAATCCGCTGATCCGCGAGGCCTGGTCATCTGGGCGCAAGCTGGCCTCGCTCAGCAGTTCCATCGCGTTGCAGTTGAAGATCGTCGCAAACTCGAACAGCCGAGCAATGTTGGGCATGACGATTCCGCGCTCGATGCGGGATACCGCTTCATTCCCAACGCCCAGGATTTCCGCCACCTCGTCCTGCGTCATCCCGCAGCGCATGCGCTGCTTGGCAATCGCCCGCCCTACCGCTTCAGCCAGTGCTTTCTGATCCGTACCAACCATGATGCCTCTCCCATTCAACTTGAATGGTTGGGCACCACCTCATTGACATGAAGAACATCACAAGTCGAGAATCACCTCAAAAGGTTGATTTTCGACTTTATTGGTGATCTTTCTTCACTCGATACAGGGATCGTCCCCATGCACAAGCAACTGCTTCTGGCTTCTCTCCTCAGTTGGCTGGCCACCAACACAGCTTTTGCCGGCACCTCCGAATGGACCTCCAGCTACACCCAGGGCGTCGAAGAACACCTGGTCGACGACGGCCACGACAACCAGTTGAGCATCGCCTGCCCGGACGATGACGAAAGCCCCGTCTCCGCCTACGCCACCCTCGCCGGCAAGCGCTACTCCTCCGAAAAGGATGGCTTCGACGTCATCGTCGACGGCACCACCTTCAGCAATCCCTTCTACACCGACTGCGAAGCCTGCAGCTCCAGCTTCCCAGGCTTCTGGGCCGCGCTGCGCAAGGCCCGCACCCTGCAGCTCAGCGCCGGTGGCCAGACGGTGACGCTCCCGACTCAGAACCTTCCCCAGGTTCTCCAACCCCTGACTAGCAAGAAAAACCTCTGTCGCTCTGCTTGGTAGGCAGAACGACGCAAGTTGTCGCGTCGCAGTTAAACAATAAGAAAGATCCTCATCAAACCGAACCAATCACTCCACCAACTGCGCAGCCAAGTTTGGCTGCGCAGTCACCACCCAACTTTTTATTTTCGAAAAGAGGTCTCCGCAAAACAAAAAATAAAAAACAAATCGCCAAATACTGTTTAGGGATAAAGCACTCATGACTCCAAAATATCGCAAGACACTGCTCGCTCTGGCGATTTCCGCCAGCGCCCTGCCCCTCGCCGCACACGCTTTGACGCTGACCAACAGCGGCCTGGACAGCGAAGGCAACACCTACACCGACAGCACCGAAGTGACCGGCGCCTTCACGGGCAGCGACCAGCCCCTTCGCTTCTACAGCGACACCTTCAACCACGACCTGGTGCTCAACGCCCAGGTGCAGGCCACGGGCGATGACCTCAATGGTGTCGACCTGTCTTACGCGGGTGACGACGACAATCCCTCGTCCATCGACGCGCCGACTGAGGTGTTCGGCAACCTGCAGAACAAAGGCAGCATCACGGTGAATGGCGCTGGCGTCACCGGACTGCTCATCGATCCGGCCATCATCCATGGCAACCTGGTCAATGAAGGCACCCTGCAGGTGGCCGGCGGTGTGCTCGAGGGCGACGGCATCCGCGGCCTCAAGTTAGCCGGGCAGTCGGTATTGCAGGGCGACCTGATCAACGCCGCCAGCGGCAAGATCCTCGCCGATGGTGACGAGGCCACGGGAATCCAGCTCAAGGGCGGCACCATCGACGGCAAGCTGATCAACAACGGCCTGATCCAGGTCGGCGGTACCGAATCGACGGGCGTTCTCGCCACCTATGACGACGACATGGGTAGCCCGGATCGAGTGGACCTGGGCGGAATCGAGAACCATGGCAGCATCGTGGCCAGCGGCGACGATGCAACCGCGTTGCGTCTCGACGGTGTGAGTTTTGCCAGCGCGCCGGTTCAGGTTCTCAACACCGGCACGATCCAGGCTGACGATGCCGCCATCGAGGTGGGCGCTTTCGACATCGACGGCGCGAATGCCAGCAATACCCTGGTCATCCAGAACAGCGGCACCCTGATTTCCCAGGACGAAGCCATCGATGCCTCCCAGGCCAGTGGCGGCGTGCACCTGGTGTGGAATGCCGGCAGCATCACCGGCAACCTGATCGACCTGTCCAATATCGAAGTGAACGGCGACGTGACCTTTAGCGGCACCGACGCCAGCATCGATGGCGCGAACATCCGCCTGAAGGACGGCGGTTGGCTGGATGTCGGCAGCGATGCGGGTAACACGCCGGCACACTTGGAATTCGCTCAGCCGCACACCACCATTCAGGGCAACCTGGATGTGGCCGGCAACTCCTCGCTGGGACTCAACCTGAGCACGGCCACGGATCCGAGCAAGGCCGTGGTCGCGGTATCCGGTACCGCGGAGTTCGCCAAGGGCTCGCAGATCCAGCTGGCGGCCCAGGGCAGCGACTTCAAGGCCCTGGGCACGACCTACACCTTGGTCCAAGCCGGCACCCTGCAGGATGACGGCGTCAGCGTGACCAGCCGTTCGGCCCTGCTGAACGTCGACACCGTCAGCAGTGGCGACAACCAGATCCTGGCCAAGGTCAGCACCAAGGGCCAGGACGAAGTCGGTGAGGTAATCGGTCAGATTGGCGGTTCAGCCAACGCCCAACGTGCAGGCGCGGCCTTCAGCCAGGTGATTACTGGACTGGCGCAGAGCAGTCCCAACGATCCGGTGTTCCAGGCTTACGTGAATGCCTCGCAGGATCCGGCAGCGCTGAAGAAGCTGACGGAGCAGCTCGCCCCCGAGGTGAACGGTGGTGCGACCCAGGCGGCCACCAGTGGGCAGACGCTGGTGAGCAACGTCACCGGCAATCGCACCAGCAGCCTGCGCGGTGCGTCCTCTGGCGATGTGCTGCAGAACACTGGCCTCTGGGCCCAGGCGTTGTACAGCGATGCCAACCAGGATCTGCGTGACGGCGTGGCCGGCTTCAACGCCTACAGCCGCGGCATCGCCATCGGCGCCGATGGCAAGCTCACCGACCAGTTGACCCTGGGCGTGGCCTACAGCTTCCTGCACACCAGCGTGAACAGCGACAGCGGCAACACCACCGATGTCGACGGCAATGCTCTCACCCTGTACAGCGGTTTCGAACAGGGCAACTATTTCGTCGATGCCAACCTGAGCTATGGGCTCAACGACAACGAGAGCAAGCGACGCATCGCCAGCACCACGGCCAAAGGCGACTACGACAGTCAGGTCCTGGGAGCCAACGTCGTCGGTGGCTACACCTATCACCTGAACGAGCAGTTTTTGGTCGAGCCGCGCCTGGCCGCCCGCTACGCCCGCGTCGATATCGATGGCTACCACGAGAAAGGCTCGTCGGCAGCGCTCAAGGTGGATAGCCAACGCTACGAAGTGGCGGAACTCGGTGCTGGTGTGCGGGTAGCCGGAGACTTCCAGGTCGGTAACGGCAACCTGCAGCCGCAAGCCAAACTGATGGCCTACCATGACTTCGCCGCGGACGAAGCCCAAAGCACCTCGACCTTTGTGCTGGGTGGCACGCCCTTCGTGAGCCAAGGTGCCAAGGCGGTGCGCAACAGCTACGAAGCGGGTGTCGGTGCGGACTACCATCTGGGTGCGGTCACGGTTGGTGTCAGCTACGACTACACCGGCAAGACCGACTTCAATGCCGACACCTTCACCGCCAAGGTCCGTTACGACTTCTGATGAACCTCTACCTTTCCGGCCCACGCAGGTGGGCCAGTTTTCTTCGAGCCCTCACGGTACTGCTTGGCACCCTTCTCGCCGGGTGCCAGTCGCCTCGCGAGGCGTTGCAGCAGTTGGCGAATGCGCATGGGCGGCAACTGGAGATACTGCCGGGGCAGCCGTTCCCACTCGCCATGCTGGCACCGAAGGGCACCACGGCCCCCACTCGTCTGCGCGTCTATCTGGAAGGCGATGGCCATGCCTGGGCCACCGCCACGCAACCCAGCCTGGATCCGAGTCCGCACAACCTGTTGGTGGCACGTCTGGCAGTGGACGATCCGACGCCGAATGCCTATCTGGCGCGGCCCTGTCAGTTCGTCATGGCACCGACCTGCGAACCTGCCCTCTGGACTGATCGGCGCTTTTCGCAGGAGGTTGTCACCAGCCTCAGCCAGGCGCTGGATCAGATGAAACAACGCTACGGCAATCGAGAATACGAGCTGGTGGGGTATTCCGGGGGTGCGGCGTTGGCACTGCTGCTGGCAGCTCAGCGGGATGATGTTGCTCAGGTTCAGACGCTGGCGGGCAACCTCAGCCCGCGGCTTTGGGCAGAACTGAAAGGGCTCTCGCCACTCAACGGCTCACTAGATCCGCTCGACTATCGTAGTCAACTCGTGTCGTTGCCTCAGCGGCATTTAGTTGGACAGCGAGACACTGTTATTCCAAGTCGCTTGCCAGACCTTTACCGGAGGGCTCTCGGCTCCCCCTCTCATATCGAATGCATCCATATACCGGGAGCAAGCCACGATACTGACTGGGAAGTCGCATGGAAGCGCTGGGTACAGCCCCTCACTCCAGCACTACAACCTTCGCCTTGTGTTCAGCCAAGACTCAGATCAAGTGAGGCGACATGATCTGTCGCGACCTGCTGGCAGTCTGGCGTCATCCAATAGTCACGGGATGACTGCTATGCCAATCCCACCCGCTCCCTTCACCCTCACCTGCGCGTGCTGCTCTTGGAAAAAGACCATTTTTCCCCAGAGCGATGTGCTGGTACTGGAACGCGATTGGTTCATCACCTGCCCCAACTGCCATAGCCCTTCGCTTGAACGTCGCGGCGCTAATCATAAGGAAATTCTCAGGACGCGCTTGGAGCAATTCCTCAGTGTCAATAAGCAGTGATCCTGCCCAAGAGCAAGCGACACAACTTGTCGCCCCTTCAAGCAAATCTATCGAGGATCCACCAAAGGAGCTTCCAATGAAAAATCTGTTTGCCGCAATCGGCCTCATTGTAGTGCTGAAGAAAGGGTACGAGCTGTACTGCGAATACAACGAACTGAAACGTGAGAAAGAGGCTCGTCAGTCTCCTTCCATGTGAATGAGCATCTTCAGTCCTCCCACAGCCGGCATAAAGCTATAACGCCCCGCTGAGTGGGACCCGGTCTGATTTCACAGGCAAGAGCTGGCACAATGCCACTCAAGTCGGCACTGACTTGACGCCAGAACGTTGGCGATAAGTCGCATTTCAGCACAAGGTAGTCTTCATGTCCCAAGCGAAAGATACGCTGCTCAGGTTATTCGCATTATTGCGACTGATACCCACCGAGCCTCGGCGCATCGCAACACCAACCCTTCTCGAAAAGCTCCGCGATAAAGGCTTTTCCGTAACTCTGCGCTCCATCCAGCGCGACCTGAACCGGCTGTCTGTTCCCTTCTCCTTACAGTGTGACGATAGCGAAACCCCATTCCGCTGGAGTTTCACACGAGACGCACCACTGAAGTTGGAAGACATGGATGCTCCCACCGCGCTTGCCTTGTACCTGTCGGAAAGCCATCTGAACACCTTGTTGCCCCAGACGGTGCTGGATCAACTGAGTCCGCAGTTCCGGCGGGCCCGAAACTTCCTTGGCAGCCTGGGCAATAATGGCCTGGCGGATTGGGCTAGGCGTGTTCGGGCAATTCCCTACGGGAAAACCCTGCTACCCGCAGTGATTGCTCCGACGGTATGGGATCAGGTTTCCACCGCCCTCCTGGAGCGCAAGCAGCTGGATGTTGCATACCAAAGCCGAAGCAAAGGTGAGCTCAAGCGGCTGCGCCTACATCCAGCAGGCCTCGTGTCACGACACGCCGTCAGCTATCTGCTGGCGTCTGTCGATGGATATAGCGACCTGCGCCAGTTTGCCCTGCATCGCATCCGCGAGGTTCGAGTGCTGGATGAAGCGGCAGAGTCGCACGCCACATTCGACGTCGATGACTACATCGACACCGGGATTTTCAGCCATCGACAGGCCGAAACGCAGGTCGAACTGATCGCCGACGTACATCCACAGATTGCCGCCCTGCTCAGCGAGACGCCACTGAGCACCGTGCAGAGTCTGAGCGATCTGCCCAATCAGGCCTGGAAGAGGTTGCATGCCCAGGTTGCGCTGGACCGGGACACCCTATGGTGGATCTTCGGGCTCAACGACAACATCCGGGTCCACGCGCCGCAGGTCTGGGTCGATGAAATCCAACAGAAGCTAGGCAACTTGCGCACCTTTTATTCAGGGCCTGACTACTCGCCTCACGCGTGATAACGCGGTGGTGGACCTCCATATGTTGATGAAGGAAGCTCCATGGACAACGAACGTAAAAGGGCACTGAACAACTCAGTCAGCCTCTGTCCGATCTGGCCTACGCAGGCATCGGAAAAGATTGGCCACATGCTGACCGAGATCAGCCACGCAAACGTCATCATCGACAAGATTGCCGGAACGGCACAGAACAGCGCGATCAAAGGCGGGTTCGCGGCCGAGACCTGGCACGCCGAATCGTTCAACCTGGACGCCATCCTCAAGGACAAGGACGTCCGGGCCTTCACCGATAACTTTACCAATACCCCGCTCGCCAAGAACCATACAACCCATGACATCGTCGTGATGAAAGGCGATGAGCAGTTGCTCGGCGCGCAACTGAAATATTTCAAGAATGGCGATGCCACCCAAAAGGCCTTCAGGTCCACTAAGGATGGCATTCACCAGTACCGGGACAGCGATGCCTTTATCGGTCCCGCAGATCAGATCGAGCAGATCAAAGATGCCGCGAAACGCGACATGCTGCGCAACCAGCAAACCCGTCCAGAGGTGGCCAATGCCGCAGAAAAGGTACGTGAGAAGACTACGGCTAATCTCGACGTCGAGGGCGCCCAGTCGACGCCGCTGAGCAAGCGGGACGCCGAACACCTGGGCAGTGGCAGCAAGACCGGCAAGGAACTGCATGAAAACATGCAGAACGGTTACCTGAACAAGGCGACTGTCCAGCAGAGCCTGCGCGCGGCGGGCTCGGCGGCGGTGATCACCACCGTCATCGCGGGCAGCATCAACACTTTCCAGTCGATCAAACGTGTACGGGACGGCGAGATCACGGCAGAACAAGCAACCTTGCTGATTTTGCAAAACACCGCCATCGCCGCCGGCGACAGTGCGCTGAAAGCGGGTGTCGCCACGGCGACGGTCAGCATCACGGCACGTAACCTGCCGACGCTGTTCGCAGGCTCTGCCTTCAAGCGCACCTTCGCCAACAGCGGCGTGGCGGCGGCGGCAGTGTGCGCGGTGGATGTGGTCCAGAACGTGGTGCTGTTCGCGGCGGGCAAGATCACCCGCGAAGAACTAGAAACCCGGGCCGGTCACAATCTGCTGCAATCCGGCGCCGCCGTCGTCGGCAGCTCAGTGGGCGCCGCGGTGGGTGCTCTTGGTGGTCCCATCGGCGCGCTGGTCGGCGGCATCATCGGCGGCCTAATCACCACGATGGCCATGAGCATCGCCATCGACAATCACATTGAGAAAAGCTTCCGTCTGACGCTGGAAGCCACCGAACACGTGGCGAGTAACGCCATGATCATGCACGACTCGCTGGAATACCTGCAGATGTCGCAGTCTTTCTATGCCGAGTTCCACAAGGGGCTGTATCTGTCCGAGCGACATTTCGCCGGCCAGGTCAAGACCATGGCAGCCCAAAGCACACAGTTGAAGAACCTGATCGATAATCTTTAAGGCGTATTTTCAATGAGCGAAACGGTCGAAGCAGCACCCCAGGAAATCTTCCAACAGCCGCTGGATGCCTCGGAGCAGGAGGCGGTTGAGGCCCTCGTCGCCCAGCACCGGAACAACGCCGCGCAGACCCAGCAACTGGCGGTGGATGCCTCGCGGCTGATCACCTGCAGCGAAGAGCGCCTGAAGCAACAAGCCGAAAGCGGATTCTTCAAGCGGTTTGCCAGTGCGTTCACTGGCAAGAGTCGTCAGAACCAGTTGCAGAACCAGGTCGACGCGCTGCACATGCAGAAATTCGCCTGGCACTACCTCAAGCAACTGCAACAGCAGAACCTGATCAACGCCCAGAGTATTGCGGTGATCCGCAACAACCTGGGCACGATGAACGAATACATCATCGAAACCCGCGAATTCCTCTTCCAGGCGGTCGACAAGATCAACCGTCGTCTGATCCGGGTCGAGAACAACACCAGTTTTCACCAATGGTCGTTGAATATCGAAGCGAACAAGCGCCGCTTCAAGTCGATGCCCAAGGCGCTACTGGTGCTCAACCTCGCGTATGACTTCATGCGCAGCCATCCCGGTGTCGCGCTGACTGCGCAAGACATCAACCACCTCATCGTCACGCTGGAAAAGCTGGACGTGGACTGCGACGAAGAAGTCGAGCTGCTGAGCTTCATCATTGACTTGATCGACCAAATCGAAGCCACCAGCATCGAACGCTATCGCGCCGTCATCGAGCTGTCGTTCGAGGAGCATGTCGCCGACTCCTACTTCATCCAGAAAAACATCTCAGGCTTGGCATTCAACTCGCTGTATTACCTCTCCGACGAGTATGACCGCATCATCGACATGATCTCGGACGGTGAAGTCTGTGATAGTGACGAAAAACGCGAACGAATTATTTCCAGATTCTTTGGCAAGGCGTTTTCCGGTCTTTACACCCAGTACAGGATGCGCGACCTGATTGAGGAGATCATCGGCGGCAGCCTGCTGACTCTGGAAATATACAAGGATCAGCACGGCCTGAACGCGCTGCCCGGCGAGGCCATAGAAGACGCCCACGCCGAAACGGTGGCGCTGGTGTCGTCGCTGCCGGACATCAATGCTCACTCCTTCTTCGACACCACGGATGACCGCGAAGCTCGACACAATTATCTGTTGCTGTTCGCCCTGTGCATCGAGAACTCAGGGGCATTGAGCAGGCAGGGCCGAGAGTTTCTCGAGCTGCTGGCGCACAAAGCCGGATGCCCGCAGGTGCCGGGTGAAATCGCAACGCTGGCGGACAATCCTCGCAAGGCGCAGGACTACCTTCCGATCTTGCAGGATCTGCTCAAGAGCGATGACGAAACCTACACTTGGTTGCTCGACGCGTTCTACCTGCTGACGCTGTGCCAGAAAGCCATCGAAGGGCCGCATGTGCTGCGCATCCTGAACGCGCTGAAGCCCGCGCAGTTCAAGGAGCAATTCCCCCGCGTGCTGGCGGTGCTCACCGAGCAGGACGAGGAAAACGTACTCGCTGCAGCCGAGAAGTTGCAGCAGCAAACTCACGGCTGGAAGAACATCGTGCGCTATCGCGAGTTGCGCTTCGAAAAAGCGTTCGCCGATATGAGTACCCAATTGGGCAAGATCAGCTTTGAAGCTGTGCATCTTTCGCTCGATCTGACAAAGGCGACCATGAAAGCCTCGGATTATTCGTACTTTATGGAAGCTTGGGATGACTCGTTCCTGAGCAAGGTCAGCAGTAAAGTGGGCGGCACGGCGTATACGATTGGCCGCAGCTCCTGCCTCTCCTCACTTAACGAGATGCGCAAGAAGATCAGTGAACTCATCTCTGGGCATTCAAGCACGCTGAATCAGGGTAATCGCGTGCTGACGCGATGGGGCCTGCCCTCAATTACGTTCAAGGACGAGTCCGGCTATGCCGATTTCGAGCTGGATAATTCCGCCACGAACGAGGATTGGTACGACCAGTTCAGTCACTTCGAACGCCAGTTGGACGACACACTGACTTCCTTCTCCGAAGCCTGCACCGATGTTGCCAACCAGCTCGACCTGTTCGCGGAAGGTCGATTCGACGAATCAGTGGTTGAACGCAAAGAAAAACAGCACGCCGAACGGCTCGACCAGCAACAGCAGGAAAAATTGGCCAAACAGTCGGTCGTTATCGAAAAGGACGGCCATGATCATCTGTTCAGTATTGAGTGGCGCCAGGTAGAGCACCCGCCCTGTGATCCCGAGAAGATTCAGCACATCAAGACCGATGGCACCACCTGGCTAATAGTTGACAACGACGACCGGCTCTATCGGAGCCTCGACCGTGAGCACTGGCACACCGTGCGTCTCAGCGCTTCCGAAGACTCACCGCGCATCAGCAAATTGGATATTGTGAGCGGCATGTGGATCGCCGTGGCGGGCTATAGCGAAGGCTTTTATTACTCCCACGATGCGCAAAACTGGAAACAGAGTCACTTCCCGGACGTACCTGGCTACGAATTCACCCGCACCGAAGAAGTCTGCTACTTCAACGGCCTCTGGCTCTGGCGCTTCAAGGAGAGCAAGGAATACTCCTACATTGAAAAAGGCCTGATCTTCGATTCGACCAAGACCGGCAACTACGACAAGATAGCCGTCTTCTGCACTGCGAATCTCGACAATCAGTGGCAGCGCTGGGAAGACACACCGAGCCTTCCGGAAGGCGTCGTGGTGGAGAGCCTCCAGTCATTACCGAACGGAAACACCCTGCTCGCGTTCTGTAAGTACGATTGGCTCTACAAGACGTCGAAAAAGAAGAACAACGCATCCTCCTTCGTCAGCTACTTTATTGCCGGAAAAGGCTGGCGAACCTGCACGTGGGCCAGCGAAGACGATAACTACGATGCACCGCTCATCACACGTATGGGCCTGAAGCTGTTGTGCTTCTACTCGGACCACGTTATGGCGTCCGAAAAAAATGGCTACGAGTGGAAGCTTCAATCCAAGGACATCCGCATCAGTACCTGCGCCCATTTGCAGAATATGAGCCTATTTTCGACACGCTGGGGCAGCGAAACGCTCTACGTAAGCCAGACAGGGGAATCCTTTGCGGAGCTGGTGCTCGAAGAAGGCACCTGGAAACACATCGCCGCTAACGAGCAAGGCACCCTGAGCGTCTACTCGCCGAACAAGCATGAAACCTTCCTGCGAAGTGGCAACTACATCTGCCAGCCGAAAGCGTAAGCGGATCAGGTGCCAGAAGTAGGCAGAGTGTAGGTCATAGCCTGCAAAGCATCGTCTTTGCAGGCTATGGTCGCCCCTAGGATGCGCGATGCCAACGCCCCCCGCATAAGCTATTGCTACTCAAGCACTAGCAGATGCCTCGCCACAGCTCATCAGACTCGACAACAGCTATGAATCGGCCAGCAGTAAATCCGTCAGGGAACAATGAGCACCGACCTTGCTCGTCATCAAACTGATCCACCGGCCGGAGGAGTTGCTTCTCGTCCCGCAGAACTACCTCCAGTGCCTCACGAGATAGCACCCTGAACCCATCGACTGATTGCCCATCGAGCTCAATAGAAGTATCGACTATCCAAGCCCGCAGATCAGTCTCAGTGCACTGGCCGCTGTAGCCCAACCTGAAGCGCAAATCTTGATCAGCCACCAACGCCCTTGCTACCGCGGTACGCTTGCGTCGCAGCTGCCAAGCGGCCTTACGCAAAGTATTAGTGCGATGCAACCAGACCTCATGAGTGGTCGAGCGGATATACCCCGACTTAACCTCCATAAGCAGCAGTACGCCATCACGCTGGCAGATCAAATCCACCTCGCCGGCGTCATCCTCTTCTGTCACAGGCGGCCGATATCCCACCTCAACAGCAAAACCTCGTTGCCGAAGGCTCTCGGCCAGCGCCAGCTCCACTCGTTGAGTTTCTGCTTGCACATCGGCTCTGCGGGCATTCACCCGCCGCAGGTTATTGATGGCTGCCGTCAGGTTGTTCTGCTGCGCGCCAACCCAGGGGAACTGAAAGCTGTAGCGGCCGATTTTGTAGAAGGGCTGCTCATATAGGCGCGGCGCAGGCATCCCTGGCTGCTGCTTCAGTAGTTGCTGAGATAACGCGCTGAGGTCGCTGGTCCAGAATCTGAGAATGGCCTTGGCTGAATCGGCGCTGCCTCGCGGATGTTCCTCGCTGACCGTCCAGCCTTTAATCCTGCGGATCTTCTCTTCCTCCTCGGACCAAGTCATGGGGAACCTGTTTTCCCCCGACAGCATGCCATCCATGGCCAAGCGGCCAAGCGCATGGGCAAGCACGCCCGACTCTCGAAGGTAGTCTTGGAATGGTTGAATGAACTGGCTCTGAAAGAAAACCGAGGTCAGCTCGCTCGCCAGCAACACGTGATGAAGCTGAACCTGGGTACCATTACTGAGAGAACGCCGATGACCCAGGCCGTAAATCTGCTGCAACTGCAGCTCGCTGCGCATCGCCTTGATGTAGGCCAACTGATTCAGCTCATGATTCTCCGGCGAGCCGATCATTTGTTCGGCCAGGCCGGAGTTGACGAATGCCTGCACGGCACGGCTCATCCAGTAGTGCCAAAGCAGATCGCTCTTGCGCCCGGTTCGCTGCCACCGCTCTGTTCCCGCCTCCGACTGGTTATAGATAACCAACTCGCCCGGCTTTAGCTGGTAACGGCACTCCGGATCGAAGCAGAACCAGTCAATCGAACCTTCGTAGTCGATCCGCTCTTGGGTTGCCGCAATCAGAACAGCTAGCCATTCGAGGTTTTCACGACACCTGGCTGCGTCCGCGGTGGACGATTCAGGGAAAATGACCGGTGACAGGTGGCGCTTCAGCGACTGCCCGAGTCGTGACTCGTTCAGGCGGAAGTCCTGCTCAGGACAAGCCCGGAGTTTCCTCAGGATAATGCGGTTGTAGACCTGCCACTGCTGGCCGGAGCGATCATCGGGGGCATCTTCGGCAAATGCCTGATAGGCCAGCACGCTGAGGTAGGCAATCAGCTCCAGCAGGGACAAGTGCTCGAGCTGTTTTTCAGCGTTACCAATCAGCTCATCAAAGGGCTTGAGCTGATCCAGCAAACGGTCACAGACACCGAAGAATACCTGCCACTCTCCCCCCACGAGCGCTGCACGAAGCGCAAGCCATAGCGGCGAAGCAGTACGCTCAAACAGCTTCGAGTAGCGGATTGCCCATCTGAGCGTGTCCGGGGCATGACTGGCCAGCTCCAGCAGTAGCTCGGCGCTGACTGCATTGTCGAAGTGCAGCACCCGACTGAGGGCAAGGCTTGCCAGCTCGGAGCGAGCGACCGCCTCCGCATCATGCCAGAACGGTGCTGAAGCCAGGCCAGTCGCGCGGTCAAGTGCAGAGAGGTTTTTACCTGCAGGCCGTTGATCCAGGAAATGATGCAGGCTTTCATCAAGAGCACGCCCCTTGCTGAGTGCCGGCTGATTCCTTTCATATACCGACTGGTAATGCTGCCGGCATCGTTTCCCTCTCTCAGTCATCCCACTGCACTCGCACCAGCTTCAGATTCCTGGCCAGAGCCTAAACCACCGACCGACCAGGACTCCAGGAGAAACAATGCCTCTCAAGTGACTAGGCGCAGACTGCATGTTGCGGAACTAGCCGAGCGCTTGGGAGTGTCGGTGCATAGCCTTTACAGCCGAATCTCACGAATGGTAGATAGCCAGTTCAAACTGCCACGCGATACAGCTCGTCAACTCAACCCTTTGGCCACTCGCCATCATCCGTCCAAGCCAGATAGGATGAAGCGATGTAGGGAAGCGCGCGCCGGGGGTAGGCCCGTCACGAGAGTTTTCCGCCGCCTGGCCACTTCGCTAGGTTTGGACAAGGAGATCGAAATGAGTGATGAGGTTATTCAGCAGCCAGGTAGCGAGCTGCCTCAGGATTCGCACGCCATCGTAGAGGCTATCGAGCCGGAGGCGATAAAGACCGTCCGCATTCAAGCGACGCTGGTCGCCAAGCTCAACCTGGCCGACTTCCAGAACTCGGTACCGGTGATTCGAGAGCTGCGCCTGATCAACGACAGTGATCAGAAGTACAGCAGACTGGAGCTTCAGCTCCTTTCCGACCCTCTCGTCTTCAAGCCCAAGACCTGGCATATCGACGCGCTGGGCCCTGGCACATTCCTTCCCATACCAGGGCTTGATCTGCAGATCGATGGTGCCCTGCTTGCCCGGCTTACTGAAGCAGAGAGCGTGGCCGTCACCTTTGTTCTGACGTCCCTGGGCAATAGTGACGAAGAGCGCCAAGAAGTCACCCGTCTTGAACTCACTCTGGAGCTACTCCCTCGCAATCAATGGGGCGGGTTATCCCATCTTCCCGACATGACCGCGGCCTTCGTCCAGCCTAACGACCTCGCGGTTGAGCGGCTGCTGAAGAAGGCCGCGGAGTTACTGCGCGACCAAGGCAAGAACCCCGCGCTGAACGGTTACTCCAGCGGCTCAGCGCACGCCTGGGAGATTGCATCGGCGATCTGGGCCGCGGTCGCGTCCCTAAAACTAGACTACGCCCTCCCCCCAGCTAGTTTCGAGCAGTTCGGCCAGAAAGTGCGCAGTCCAAGCCACATCCTCGAGAGTGGCCTGGCGACGTGCTTCGACTTGTCGTTGCTGTTCTGTGCAGCGCTAGAGCAAGCAGGCCTGAACCCGCTGCTGATCTTTACTCGAGGCCACGCATTCTCGGGCTTCTGGCTCAAAGCCGAGGAGTTCTCCAACAGTACCGTCGATGACATCACCGCGCTGCGCAAACGCATGAAGCTCAACGAGCTGAAGCTGTTTGAGACCACACTGATCACCCAACCCAACATCCCGTCACTGTCCTATGCCATAGAGCGCGGTGCCCAACATCTGGCTGAGGGCCAGGAGCAGGAATTTGAGCTCGCCCTGGACATCCGGCGTGCCCGGCTACAGCGGATCAAACCACTGGCCACTGCAGAGGCAGCTCCTGCTCTTAGTACCGCTAGTAGTGAGCAGAACCAGGCTGGCCAGGAACTACTCATCGACTTGCCACCCGAACTGCCTGACGAGGCCCCGGTTGAAGTTGACGTTGCGTCACTAGATCCCAAAGATCGCCTCGCCCGCTGGCAACGCAAGCTGCTCGATCTGTCCTTGCGCAACAACCTGTTGAACTTCAAGGCCGGCAAGAAAGCGGTTCGCCTGGAGGCACCCGATGCCGCGGCGCTTGAGGACATCCTCGCCAGTGGCCAGCAGCTCAAACTGCACACACGTCCTGACCTGATGGAAGGTGCTGACCCACGCGATCAAGCCCTGCACGAAGAAAGGGAACGCGAAGACCTTCGACGTCAGCATGCTTTGGATGCATTGAAGCGCAATGAAGTGTTCGTAGGCCTGCCGGTCACTGAGCTCGATGCCCGCCTCACCGAACTCTATCGGGGAGCCCGCACGAACCTGCAGGAAGGCGGCTCCAACACGCTGTTCCTCGCGCTGGGCTTCCTGACCTGGACACGTGAGGACAGAGAAAGCCAACGCTATCGAGCGCCGCTAATACTGGTACCGGTAACGCTTGAGCGAAAGAGCGCTCGTGCAGGCTTTACTCTGGTGATTCACGACGACGAGCCACGCTTCAACCCAACCCTGCAGGAAATGCTCCGTCAGGACTTTGAGCTAAGTCTGGGCATCGGAGATGGCGCGCTGCCGAAAGACGACTCAGGTCTGGATGTCGCGTTGATCTGGAGAACGGTTGCCCACGCGATCAAGGACATCAAGGGCTGGGAGGTCAGCGAAGATGTCGTCCTGTCGATGTTCTCGTTCGCCAAATACCTGATGTGGAAGGACCTCTCGGAGCGCTCTGATGCGCTGCGCCAGAGCCCCGTGGTCAAGCATCTGCTGGATACCCCACGCGATGCATTCAACGGCGGCGGTGGTGGGGCATTCCCGGAAGAGCGGAAGCTGGACACGCAATACAGCCCTCAGCAGGTCTTCTGCCCTCTTCCCTCTGACTCGTCACAACTCTCCGCGGTGCTGTCGGCAGCACAGGGACGCAACTTCGTTCTGATCGGGCCACCCGGCACCGGCAAAAGCCAGACGATCGTGAACATGATTGCTCAGTTCATTGCGCAGCAAAAACGCGTACTTTTCGTCTCCGAAAAGATCGCCGCGCTCGATGTTGTATACCGGCGCCTACGCGAGGTAGGCCTGGGTGAGTTTTGCCTCGAGGTTCACTCGAGCAAGTCGAAGAAAACCGAAGTCCTTGCCCAGCTGCACTCCGCCTGGGAGGCCCGTGGCACTGCTGACGCAGACACATGGCAGGCCGAGGCACAACGCCTGCAAGGGCATCGTGATGTGCTGAACCAGTATGCCGAGAGACTGCACGAGCGCTACCCCAATGGGTACACGATCTATGATGCCATCGGCATCGTCAGCACCAATCAGGATGTCGCTCCGATTAATCTCGCGTGGACATCGCACACGCAGCATCAGTCCGCGGATCTACTCGCTAAGCGGGAGATCGCCGATCGCCTGGAAGTCAATGCTCAGGCGGTCGGTTTCGGCACACTGAACCAACACCCGCTGCATCTGATTGGTAACAACGATTGGTCTCCAACCTGGCAGCACCAGGTGATCGAGGCGGCACGTGAGCTCGGCCCTGCCATCCATGCGGTGCAAAAGGCCAGTGAGCGTTACATCCAAATGTCCGGCCTACCCTCGCTGCCAGCCAATACCAGGACGCTCAAAGGTCTGGCCGCGTTGGCGAAGATCCTTCCCGCCGCCGCAGGACAGAACTGGAGCTTCGTGCTCCGTCCCGATGCCCGTGCAATCGGGCAACGTATGGATGCAGGCCTGAAACTCATCGAGCAACACCGCACGCTCAACCAGACGCTCCCCGCATTCTGGACATCCAGTACGCTGGAGGAGTGCCAACGCGGACTGGGACTGCTAGCCCGGCATGCGGAACTCAGATCCGGTCTACCCCAACCCTGGCCAGTAGCGAGCATGATTCTGCTCAACCAAAGCCTGGAGACACTTGCAGAGGTTGCACGAGTCACGCAGACGCTGTCCGTTGGTTACTCCGATGCCATTGAGGCACTGGATGTCCGTGCTCTGCTGCAGGAGTGGGATCAAGCCGGCAAGTCGATGTGGCCGAAATCCTGGCTTGTCCAACGCAGAATCCGCGGACAAGTGGTGAGCACTCAATCGACGCCGGCACCGACGACCATTGCGGAAGATCTTCAACGCTGGATCGCCATTCGCGAACTCCGCGCCCGCCTCAACGCCATTGATCCAGGGCCCTCCTCCAGCGCTATATGGAAGGGTCACAACACTGATCCAGCCCTTCTGGCGGTGGTCATGCGCCTGCAGGCTTCGCTCGCCGCGTGCGTTGAAGGCCGTGCTTGGTCAGACGACGGCTTCGACCTCATCAGTCAGGGGCAAGCGGGCCTCGCGCTGAAGGAAACGCTGGAGCGGATGCGAGACGTCCGGGCGCTCGAGGGTGAGATTTCCTCACTCAATCCACTCACCCCTGCGACAGGATCGCTTTGGGCCGGTCTGCAGACCCAACCCAAAGCACTCAACGCTGCGCTGGCATTCCAACGTGCAAGACGGTCTATCCAGCAGGAAGGACGCCTGGAGGACGAGCATGAGCTCGTCGCTAGCGGCGCCTGTGGAGAGTCGCTCCAGGGTGAGCTGAAAATGCTCCAGCAACGAGAAGCCATCGAACGAGAGCTGAGCGACCTGACAGACCTGCGAGAACTGACCTCCGGTCTGTGGCTGGGGCTGCATACGAAGGAAGACACGGTCTCCCGCGTACTCAAGTTCCACGCTCACCTCACCGGTGCCATCTCTGCCCTTGTGCAAACACCAGAGCATGTCGAGGGGATCAAATCAGCACTGGGGCGCTTGCTGGGTGATGCCAATACCCTGCTCGAGCCCGAGGGTCAGTTGGCCCAGGCCGGCGGGCAGTTGCTGGAGTCGCTTGATAAGTACGTCGCGCATACGCAGAAGCTCGTCGACGCCGGGCATGTCTTGGCCGAGGATGCCGCCGATTTCACAGAACAGGAACTGAGTCAGCAGCGCGTGCAGTGCGACCAAATCGTCCAATCCGGCAACGGCCTGCACGCCTGGTGCGCCTGGAAGAAAGCATGCGATGAAGCGTCCGCTCTCGGCCTGCTTCCACTGGTAGATGCCCTGAAAGCAGGGCATATTCCGCAAGGCTCCGTGCGCAAGGCATTCGAAACGAACTATGCCCGTTGGTGGTTGAACACGGCCGTTGATCACGAGCCTGTCATTCGCACATTCGTGAGCGTCGAACACGAGCAGCGCATTCGAGACTTCCGTGCGCTGGACGACCGCTTCACCACGCTGACCCGTGATTTGCTTCGCGCACGCCTGTGTGCCGAACTCCCCACACAGGACTCGGTGAGCAAGAACTCGGAATGGGGCGTCCTTAGGCACGAGATCACGAAAAAAACGCGCCACCTTCCCCTGCGCGAGCTGATGTCGAAAATCCCCGATGCCCTCACCAAGCTGACGCCGTGTTTGCTGATGAGTCCGCTCTCCATCGCCCAGTACCTGGCAGCGAACGCTAGCGTCTTTGATGTGGTGATCTTCGACGAAGCCTCACAAATTCCGGTATGGGATGCGATCGGCGCCATCGCTCGAGGTAAGCAGGTGGTGATGGTTGGTGACCCCAAACAGCTTCCCCCGACCTCCTTCTTCGATCGTGCAGAATCCACCCAGGATGACGTTGATATCGAGGCCGACCTCGAAAGCATTTTGGATGAATGCATCAGTGCCAACCTGCCGATCCGCAACCTGAACTGGCACTACCGTAGTCGGCACGAAAGCCTGATTGCGTTCTCGAACCAGCGCTACTACGAGTCCAAGCTGGTGACCTTCCCCTCCCCTGTTACGAATGATCGTGCCGTCAGCCTGCACGTCGTCAACGGGGTGTACGAAAAAGGCTCTGCCCGCACCAACCCGGCAGAAGCCAAGGCATTGGTCGCTGACCTGATCGGCCGGCTGCGCAGCCCTGGATTCAGAGAGAGCAAGCTGACCATCGGCGTCGTGACATTCAACGGCGAACAGCAAAAGCTGATCGAGGATCTGCTCGACACCGAACGCCGAAAAGACCCCGCGTTGGAAAGCTACTTCTCGGAGAGCGAGCTTGAACCCGTATTCGTGAAAAACCTGGAAAGTGTTCAGGGTGACGAGCGCGACATTATGTACTTCTCGATCACCTACGGCCCCGATGCTGCAGGCAACGTTGCCATGAACTTCGGCCCGCTCAATCGCACGGGAGGTGAGCGTCGGCTCAACGTCGCCGTCACCCGGGCTCGCCATGAACTTCGCGTCTTCAGCACCCTGCGAGCCGAAAAGATCGACCTGGCACGCACACAGGCCTTGGGCGTCCGCGATCTCAAGCACTTCCTCGAATTTGCCGACCGCGGTGCTCGCGCACTTGCAGGAGCCGATACCGGAAGCCTGGGCGGATACGACAGCCCCTTTGAGGAAGCCGTTGCGAACGCGCTTCGTCGCAAGGGCTGGCAGGTCGTCACCCAAGTCGGTGTGTCGTCGTTCCGAATCGACCTGGCGGTTGTCGATCCCGATGCGCCTGGGCGCTACCTCGCCGGCGTCGAGTGCGATGGGGCGACCTACCACCGCAGCGCAACAGCCCGTGATCGGGACAAGCTGCGCGAGCAAGTGCTACGAGGTCTAGGCTGGGAGATTCTGCGCATCTGGTCGACCGACTGGTGGATCGACGCCCCGGGCACTGCACAGAAAACCCATGAGCACCTTGAGGCCCTGTTGGTTGAAAGCCGCCAGCAACGTGCCGCCCGTGAAGCCGAGGAGCAATTGGTCGCGAATGCCGCGCAATACCAAGCTTCGCTGAACGACAACGTTAGAGAACTCCCTCTCGACCGCCCCCAGCTCAAAACGCCCGATGAGTCTGAGGAACTCGACGCCGAGACCGAGGCGATCGAAATACCGAGCGTGCGCTACGCCGATACGCAGGCAGACGCCACACGCACCTCGACTACCTTCCCTTACTACCGAGGGAGCGACCCGCTGAGCGCCGTGGAAGGCGTGGATCCGGATGCATTCTTCGATGCGCGCTATGACACTGTCCTGGCGATGATGATCAAACATGTGATCGACGAGGAAGGCCCCGTCCTCGATACCTCGCTCGCCCGCCGAATCGCCCGGGCACATGGCTGGACTCGTACTGGCGCACGCATTCGTGATCGTGTCGTCAGCGTGGCCGATCGCGTACACCGCAAGGTTGAAGAGGACGCTGGGCACTTCTATTGGCCCAGCCGCTTACCAAACTGCGAAGCCGTGGTGTATCGCCGACCGGCAGACGCCGATAACACTCGGCCAGTCGATGAGATCTGCAGCTTGGAGCTCCTTGCCTTGGCACGTGCATTGGCAGACCAAAGCCTCATCGGCGAAGGCTTGCTCTACGCCATGGCACGAGAGCTCGGACTGAGCAAAGTCTCGGCATCAACCCGAACCAGGATCCAAGGAGCGATCGACCAGCTGTTCTCCTGAGCAGTTGGTCGATCACTTGGGCACAGCGTTAGCTGCGCAAGAAGACCGTACGATCGAGGGATGCCCCCACTGCCAGGGGGCAATTTCAAAGCCCGGAGGGAACATGGGATTGTCAGTGCGTAAGTCAGTGAGAGTGGGCCCGTTTAGGTTCAACCTCTCGAAGTCTGGAATTGGTGTTTCCGCCGGCATCAAAGGCCTCCGGGTTGGAACCGGGCCCAGGGGCAACTACATCCACATGGGACGCGGAGGCTTTTACTACCGCCAAACCCTTCCATCCAATAGCTCGGCCCCTCCCATTGCACCACCCAAGCCGGTGAGAGCACCCACCCCAGTAGCCGACACCCCATCGCACACGCACGAGCCCCTCAAGGAAATCGACAGTGGCGAAATTGGCTTGATGGTGGACTCCTCATCGCAAGCCCTCGTCGACGAGCTGAATACCAAGCGAAAGCGCTTGCGCCTTTGGCCCTTCGTCGCCGCCCTCACCGTCGGCGCGTTTGTCCTCTCGGCGAAGCAGCTGCCACCCTGGGCATTGCTTACCCTGCTCATCATTGGCGGCCTGCTAATGGCCGTAACGTACTACTGGGATCTGCTGAGAAAAACGACGGTCATGCTCTACGACATCGAGTCGGAATTCGCCGGTGTCGTCGAGCAATTGCATACCGCCTTCGACGGCGTTCGAAGCTGTCGCGCAACCTGGCATCTTCAGGCTCAAGGGAAGGTGCTTGATCGCAAGTACCACGCCGGCGCCAGTCACCTGGTGACCAGAAGCTCGATCGCACTCGGACTGCAAAACCCGCCCTTCGTCAAAACCAACGTTGCCACCCCCAGCATCCCCGTGGGCCGCCAGACCCTCTATTTTTTCCCGGACAAGGTGCTCGTGTTCGAAGCCAACGGGGTCGGCGCGGTGTCCTATGAAAACCTGCGAATCGACATCTCTACGACGAACTTCATCGAAGACGGCGCCGTCCCGAAAGACGCCGAGATCGTCAGCAGAACTTGGAAGTTTGTGAACAAAAAAGGCGGCCCAGACAGGCGTTTCAAGAACAACCGAGAACTGCCTGTTGTGCGCTATGAGGAGGTTCAGTTTTCGAGCAACACCGGCTTACTCGAGCGCATCCAGATCTCCTGCGTAGGACGCACATCCAGCTTGGCCCAAGCTATCGGCAGCATCGGCAGAGCAAAAGGCGAGCGCCAGTAGCCATTGCGTAGTTGCTACCACGTCCGCAGCGACGAGACGAAGGAGCGGGATGTAGCCACTCAGCGTGCTGATTGAGCGCCGCTGAAAGGGCTTGGCCACGACCGGCCAACGTTTTCTCGCAGACCAGGCGGCGCTCAGCTCTCTGGCAGATAGAATGGGCTTCCTCGTTTCAAATTGGAAAGTGGGCGATGTCGGAGCGGACGTACACGAAGGAACAATTGCAGGTCATCGAGCACGCAGGTGCCCATGCAATTGTGGCGGCAGTGGCAGGCTCGGGAAAAACCGAGACGCTGATTGGCCGCGTCCGGCATCTTCTGCGCGACATCAGCCCAGTCCATATCGCCGTCGTCATGTTCAACAGGGACGCCGCCCTATCGTTCCGGCGGCGTTTCGAGCAGGCAGTCCAAGGTACTGCGCCTGAAATCAGGACGTTCAACTCGATGGGCAACAAGATCGTCAATCGACTTGTCCAGAACGGGCTGCTTCCAGAAGCCAGGATAGAACCCAAGGATCATCTGCGGACGAAGATTGCCAAGGACGCTTTCACCCGGGTTTTTAAAGCTATCAACGGCAGCAACGTCACGCCGGACAAGGAGTTGATCGATGGATTCATCTCCTTCTTGCTGCTGGTCAAGTCGAGCACGCACAGCCCCGAGGAGGTGTTCGAAACACGCCAGTACGGGTCGATAACCCAAGGGTACGTCGAGGCATTTCGTCTCTATGAAGAGCACCGGGCGCAGCTGAAGGTCAGGTTTTTTGAAGATCAGCTGTACGACCCCGTCAAGCTGATGCTGAGGCAACCCGCGACACAGCGATACGTTCAGAACCGGGTTGATCACCTCATCGTCGACGAAGCTCAGGACATGAACGGCATCCAGATCGCTCTGCTGAAAATCCTCGCCGGTGACCGGGCCAAGGTCATGCTCGTCGGGGATGAAGACCAGGCCATCTATGATTGGCGTGGTGCCGAACCCGACTACCTCATCCGGGGCTTTGAACAAGACTTTCCAGAGGCCACCCGATACACCCTGCCGCACACGTTCCGCTTTGGCCACATGCTTTCGATCGCGGCCAGCCAGGTGATCAGCTGCAACACCAATCGCAACCCCAAGATCAGCATCTCTGCCAAGGGCACACCGCGCACGCGTATCCACTGCCTGCCGCTGGCCCTCGGGCTGGCTGACCTGGGAGAACACGTAGCAGAGCGGCTCACCTCCGGGGTGAAGCTCCAGGACATCGCGGTGCTGGTGAGAACCTACGACCTGAGCGTCACCTTGGAGCTGGATCTGCACCAACGCGGCATCCCCTATCACGTCTATGGCCGGCCGCCGCTGATGCGTATTCCCGAGATCAGCGCGCTGCTCGGTGTCCTCCAGTTGGCCAGTGGCCGCTGGAAAACCTTGGATGCCGACCAGCTCCGATACGTCATCAAGAGTTTGCTGTACCGCCCTACCCTCTACTTGGACAAGGCAGCAATAAACCGCGTCGTAGAGTTCGTCGTGCGTCAGCCAGAACGCCTTGTTGAAGCCATCCGCTCGACCATCACACTGCAAACCAAAGACTATCAAGCCAACCAGATTCGTGACCGTGCGGATTTGCTTGAGATCCTGGCGACCGCCACCGATCCGCAGGAGAAGGTGCTCACCGTCCTGGATCGCTATCTGCTGGCAACGGAGTTCGAACGCAATATCGAAAAGCAGTCCCCCACCGCGGATCAGGCGGCTGCCGTTATGGCGAACGTCCAGGCCTTCCGGCTCATTGCCAGCCGGCATGAAGGCAGCATCGATGCGTTTCTGGATAGCATCGACCCGCTCATCGACTCATCGGCCATGGAGCCCCCCACAACGCCACACGTGTGGATCAGCTCCATTCATCGAGCGAAAGGGGCACAGTGGTCGAGGGTCTTCGTACCTGGAGTCGTGAGAAGCGGCTTTCCCAGGGACGACCTAAGCGCCGATGAAATCGAGGCAGAGCGCCGGCTGTTCTACGTGGCCATCACGCGCGCCGTCGATGAGGTTTTCATTGCTCACCCCAACGACCCGGAGTTTCAGCGGAGCCTGGAGCGCCCGGATATCACTGAAACGCATCCGGAAACGAGCTCCGTATCTCGCTTTCTTTGGGAGATGGATATTGCCTTGGCTCGGCATGCAGGAGCCGCTGTCGAAGAAGAATGCTTCGCGGCCCTTGGAGAGGTAGACCGCCCCGAGATCGCGAATACCTATTTCACGACCTTTCCCTTCTCTAAAGACTGGCGCTATGCAAAGCGCCCACAGCCGTCCTCACCCGCGTCCATGGGAGCAAACCAAAACATCTTCGGCGCGGCAAAAGGAACGCGGGTAATTCATGCCATCTTCGGGAGTGGAACCATCGACAGATGGATCGACGATCGTGTTCTGCGAGTCGTTTTTGACGATGGGGATACGCGTCTACTGGTGGCAAGCATGGCGCCGATGGAGATAGCGTCGGCATAAAGGCGGTATTCTAGGTCAGTAGGGGCGTCACTCGACACCCATGTACAAGCCAATGGGCATCACATTGCGCGGAGTTCTATCCCATTTCCACGGGCAGTTTGAAAAGGGCTGAAAACTTCGAATCTTGCCGGGCAACTCATGGGTTAGGGCTTAGTAACCGCGAAGGATACGACCAACCCGGAGCGTCCTGCCCCCCACGGGCTTCACCCGCAACGACTGCCCATCCTCGATCAGGTAGTGGCAGGCCTTGATCACATTGCGCCTCCCAACTGCATCCTTACGGCTGAACATCCCGACCCCACACCTCTCCTTGTACCGTGCCTTGTCATAGTTGCAGCTATGGCTGTACCCCCACCCCTTCGTGGTCCTCTCCCACAGTTCACCGATGGCTTCAGCCTTGGCATAGTCACTGCGCACCTTCCGGCCATCGAAGAAGAAGGCTGCGTGGATGTGATAGCCCATGTCCTCCCCTTGCTCTACTGCGCAGATGTAGCCCGTCTCGTGTTGGAAAACCGGATCGTATTCCCGCGCCCGGATCAGCCTGTCCAGGTCCTCGAAGACGTCCTCTACCTTCAGGCGACTACGTGCTGCTTCCCGGTAGTACAGATTCACCCTCACCACCACAGTACGTGAACGGCTATCCAGCACCCGCTCCACGTATTCAGTCACTGTCTGCCGATTGCGTTTCTCCCGGTAAGCACGATCACTCTTCCCACGCTTGAACCACTTGGTCTGTACGTGCTCCCGGATCCTCTCCACGAGCCAGTTGTAGGTCTGGGCCTCTGACAGGAGCCCTCCCTCGCTCTCGTCCATGCACGTCATCCCGAACATCCCGAACTCGATGCCGATGTCGTAGCACGCCTCCTTGAATGCCAGCAGGTGCTCACTCAGGGCATACGTCTCGTCATGCACCAGGTGATACATCTGCCGAATGTGATCGCAGTACCGAGAGAGCCTAGTCCTCTCGATGACTTCATCCCCCTGTGCGTCGTAGCTGATCCTGAATGCAGGAGAGTCGTGACGGATCACTGCATTCACGAGTCGTTCGATCTGGATAGCGATGTCGGATTGGGAGAGGTGTTTCGCTGTTTGCTTGATCATGGGTGTACCTGGTTGGTTTAAGGCATACCAAGTACGGAATGGGTATTTTTAAACTGGAGAGGTGGATAGCTAGTCACCTGGCTATAGCTATCCATCCGTAGCTATAGGCGAGTGGGCGTAATGGGAGAAAGGTAGGTGATTAGAGATAGTTAGAGATGGAATAGGTAAATGGATTAGATAGATGGTTAGAGATAGTTAGTAGCTATATCAATAAACCACACTGCCCTGCTCGCCAAACAACAAGCGCCATCGAGCATCCAGACGAAGAACTCCAGGCGTAACCGGGATAATTCACAGAGCAGGTAACTGGGAGTTATCTGAGAAATAGCATTAGCCTAAGCAGACGGCAGAGCTACCCGATGGCCAGGAAATCCCTGGCCATCGGGTAGCTCTATCGCCATTAATGCTTACCTACAGCCTGGAGTTTCTCATCACGCTCAGCGATTCGCTCAAGGATCCACTCGTGCACTTCGCTCTCCAGCCAGCGAACGCAACGCTCCCCCACAGATAACGGAAGCGGGAACGTGCCGAGAGCGATGTACTTATAGATAGTCGAGCGAGCAAGACTGGTGAGGTCCATGACCTCTTTCAAACTGATGATCCTCATGGACATGGATGTTGCTCCTGTATTGGTCCAGAGGATGGGCAACGTTCATAAAATTTAACCGGTAGTACTCTCCATTTCAAAAGAGACCAAGCCATGCTTGGAAAGCTGCTCTCGAGAAAGGTCAGACTCTTTCGTCCAGATCTCGACGTGCCCCTTGGTGCCGCTTAAAGAAACTATACATTCAGGGCCATCTCCCCAGGACTCTTGAGCAAAGACCAAGGTCATCGAATCATCCGTGTCTCTATTTTTGGCAGGGAACGCAAGCACCCTCCGCCCTACCAAGCTCGCAAAAGCGCTATCCCCCGCTATTCGATTCTTAACCCGCGAAGCCAAATGGAAAGCCCACCAGCACATGTCAGCAACCATGACCTCAAGCGAGGAATCATCTTTACCCGACGCGTGGAGGCTTTCAGTCATGATTTTCTCTAGACCATCAATTTGGGGGAGACGGACAGACTCGCCCAAGACGCTCCAGTGATTCGAAAGAAGCAGGCTTACACCTTGATAGATCTTCCAGACAAGCATTTCATAAGTGCGGCCTAGGCCCTGAAACGCCCCTTGCACCCGCGCAAATCGCTCCGCAAAACCATGGCGGCTCTCCTCAGAGCGCATTGCCTCACCATAAAAAGCTACAACTGGGCTGCTGCAGCCCGCCGAAGCAAGCCCTGGATGGTTCAGGTTCAGGATATAGCTGCTGGTCACTTTCGTATCGGCATAGAGCGAGTCCGAGAGCCCCGCTATCTTTCGGCGAATGAAGCCAAGCTGTAGGAGTTCCTTCAGCCACCTGTCGACCTTCTCCTCGCCCTCCCCCAATAACTGTCGGAGTTGAGCGAGCCCGAGGTTATCTACCAGTCCCAGTTCATTGGCATGAGCGAATAGCGTTGCGAGCAATAGGCGGAGTTGCGGTCTCAGAAGCTCATTCGATGATATCGGCGTCCGGTTGGCCTCATAGTCACGATAGATCGCACCGCTGAAAAGGTGGCGCAGAACGGGCCCATGATGGGATGCCGAAGTGCTGAGGTCACCAAGTTTGCTGGCCAGCCCCCGGCCCACCTTCAGCCCGAGAGTGGGCCTCCCTCCAGTAGGAGCCTTGTGGCATTCAAGGCATTGGTGTTCAATCAACGCTTTGCGGGCCCTGGATGCCGCCCCAGGGGTCACCGCCAAGGACCGAGCCAACGCTTTCACGGACATATCCATTCCCTCTGTATCGGCTAAGCGACAGATGAACGCGATGAGAAAATACTTCGCCTCAGCCCCAACGCCAGCTATCGGCGCAGTCAGCAGCCTCTCGCCCATGCAATACCCCCCTTTTTTTAGATTTTACCCCCTATACCGCACTTGAACCTCAAAAATCCATAGCGTAACGTTACCGTAACGCAACAAAATGGATAGACGGCATGGCTAGAGAAATAGAATCATTCTCAGTATGGGCACCAAAAAATCTTCATGCGGAATCCGATATCGCCTGGGTACAAAACTACCTGCATGAAAAAGGGGAAATATCTCTCCATGGGCCTGTAGATTTAGATCGACTTATTAGAGCGGGAGTACAACTCGAGAAAAGCGACTCAGGAAGAAATTCCCTTAGACAGTTAAAGGCTGCCTATAGGACAAGAAAAAGCAGGAGTGCGGAGGAAAGATCAAGTACAGGAGACATCAGCCCCGCAGAGCGGGGCCTCTCCTCTCAAAACAGAAACTATAAGGCTCTAATAAACTTAGCCGACGAAGTATTAAAATACGAAGAAGCGTTTAAAGCAAAACTAAAACACTCAGAGAACCAGATAAAAGAATTAAAAGAGAGGATATCTAAATCTAAAAAAATCACACAAAAAGCCCTCAATAAATCAAAAAAAGCAGCAAAAACACTGAATAACTTTCGGGAAAGCCCCCTAAAAAACTCAGAAATAGAAAAAATCATACAGGACAATGAAGAGATCAAAGAACTACTTATAGACACATTAAACATTCTAGACCCACTCCCCCCTCAAAAGCGCACCATAAGAGAATCAGATACTAACAGATATAAAAAATGGCCAACAGCCAAAACCCCAGAAACCCCAGAAACTAAAAATAAAAACCCCAAAAGCACCCCAACAACAGTTCTTGAACTAATAAGCAAAATAAACAAACAAATCGCAGAATAAAATCAAACAGAAACAAATTAAAAACAGCCGAGAAAATCATACATCACGCACATAAACACAATTTAAAAATCAAACAATCTCCAGCCTCAAATTCAAGTCAGCAGATCGACAGACCTCAGGAAAAACCATCATGAACGAGCAATCTACAACCAACTTAAAGACCAGCCAACTATACAACACCTAGTACGCGCACCATTCGCCTGATGGTAAGACCGAGATCTTTTCTTAGTAGCCCTTTGCTCTTTTTCTCGCGACCATCTGCCGCCATTGGAAATATTCTTTCACAGCTCTGGCACAGTTTCACATGTTTGTCTTGAAGATAGAGCGATTACAGATTACAGGGTCTGCACAGCGACTGAACCTTCGAAAGCTTTGGTCGGGCGCTATAAAATTGAGACACAGAGCTGGCAACTGAGATAGTCCACCGCTTGCGGGATGTTCTACATCCTCATGCACCGAAGCACAGGGGAACGAGGTAAATAGCTTGAACAACCGGAGCGCCTATCGTGGCCTCCTACGCTTTGAACGCGACCGATCATCGATCAGGCGGTACGCGCCATCAGTGACATGACCATCAGACCGATACGATTGCTCCATGCGGATCTGATGTCATCATTCCCTGTACTACGGCAAGCTGAAAGAAAGGAATCAGGTATCGTCAGAGCCAAACTGACTCCTGCTTGCGCAAGCCCGCCATGTGTGCGTGTTGTAAGCCCCCCTGAGACTGTGCGTGGAGCACCTCGAAGTAGTTCACAACCATCGCGATCACTTCGTTTTCACCTATGCGGATGATGATGATGCTGCAGCCAAGCGCAGTGAGGGCAGGTACTACCGTTGCTTCGTCACCTGAGAACCGCTCTGAGGTCTGGGTACTGCTTGCCGGACGCTACGCCGGCAATCGCCTTGAAGTCGCAGCCCACACCCGTCCGAGGATCCCGCCCCCGGTAGTCACGTGACTTATCGAATCCATAACGAGTGGGGAGACCGTCCTGCCCAAGGCTACGAACTCGTAAATGGCTTCTTGTACTGCAACTCGGTCTGTTAGTTGCGTAAGCAATGTCATTGGTGACTACAGAGGCCACAAGAAGGCCCACATCAGGCGAACCTTCAGCGCCTCTCTCCAGGGCATCCAACCAGCCCAGCCGGCGCCAATTCCGAAGTTGTAGGCCGCAGTGACCTTGTGATGATTAGGGATCATCCCCAGCGCCTAGCCACCGAAGGAGTGCCCCACCCAGAAGATCGGTGTAGAGCCGTCATCCAGGTACTCCACCGCCTCGGTCAAGTCATGCATGCCCCAATTGAGATAGGACATCTCGAAACCCTTAAGCGAGGGCGGCTTTGAATCTCCCAACCCTCGTTAGTCCAGGGTCAGCACGTTGAAGCCCTTTGAGCATGCGTACTCTGCAAAGCGTCTGTAGAAACGCTGCTGCATGAACGAGCCCCTACAGGCTCAAAGGCCACTTCCTGATAGATTGCTAACATGTTTCCGCCGCTGCGACCAAAAATGGCAATCTGGGCAGTCACCAAGCAAGCGAGGCCCTAGAAAAGGGTGCCCATCAAACAGGTCGGAAATGCGGGATGCAAGGTGAAGAGGGACCGAGCAGTTCGGCACATACCGCCGACACGTGCACCAGCACCTTGAGCCATACAAGAAATGTATCAAATTCCAGCGAGCTTCAAAGCATGGGTGAAGGTGTGGGTTAAAGGCATGCTTCATACATAAATACCTTAAAAATCAATAAGATGATCAATAAAAATGCCGCCCACAAGCCGGCTTTTTTATTGCCTGCTCAATGAGAATCAGGCAAGTCATCGCTCCCCAGGGAAGGAAGAGTCATGTCGGACGCATGGAAGATCATTGGATTTCTGCTCGTTGCAGCTGCCTCCATCTACTACGCCAGGGTGCACACGGAGATCGAGCAGGACTGGCCTAGGACGCAGGCGGTAGTCACCGGCATGAAGGTGACCAGCTCGAAGGACCGAAGAGATCGGCGCGAGTACACGGCCACGCTGCTCTACAGCTATGAGGCGAACGGAACGCACCATTCCGCCGTCAACCTGAGCACTCCGTTTTCGCGAGAAAGCTCCGCAGAAGACGCAGCCCGTCGCTACCCCGTGGGTACGAAACTCGAGATCGCCTACGACCCGGAGCGCCCTGACCGCTCCCATGTCGTCCAGCCCGGCTTTTCCTCTGCCATTCAACTCTAGACATGCCGCTAGCCGACGCGACGCAGTGCCCCGCCGGCAGTAGGGAAAGCCCGCCTGATGGAGAAATTCCCTATCGCCTAGAGCTGTATATGCACCCGCCTTTCCTCGAAATCGAGCGGCTCACCACCCTCGATCAACAACCGGATGCTCGGCCCGAGCAGGTCCTGCCGTCCATCCAGCGGTTTCACCGGCAGGTGCTCGAAACGCCGCTGGTTGGCGCTGACCTGTTCGAGGATCTGCCGGTCCTGGCGCAGGATCACCCCGAACAGCCGGCGCAGCACCAGGCGCTTGAGCGCGGCGGGCAGCCAGCCGCGCGCCGTGGTGATGCGGGCGAACAGGCGTAGCCGACCATTGCCGACAGGCACGAGCCAGGCGCTGACCAGCAGGTTGAGGCCGCCCTTGCGGTCGCGGTATTCGATTTCCGCGAGCCCCGGCAGGCGGAAGCGCCCCATGCTGATGCCGCGTTCGCCCTCGAACAGCCGCGAGATCAACCCGGACTGTGTGCCCTCCTCGCTGTAGAGCGCCTCGACGCCGTCGGCCAGCGGGCGGACCCGGGCGCTGATCCGCTGCCGCTGCCGGTCGTGGCGAATCCAGCCGGCATGGACGAAGTGGGTGTGGAAGCCATCGAGGAAGTTCTCCGCCGCCTCCAGCAGCGAACACTCCACCTCGTCGGTGATCCAGAAGGTGTCGAGCGCCTGCCGCTGCTCGGCCGGCGCAACAGGCGGGATGGCCGGCCGGTCGCCTGCAGAGCTGACCCACACCAGCCCATGGGCCTCGCAAGTGGGCAGGCTGTCGAGCAGCGGCTTGTCGCAGCGCTCCAGCTCGGTGCCGGGCACGCGGGTGCAGCGCCCGTCGGCAGCGAAGCGCCAGCCGTGGTACGGGCATTCGATCTGGCCGTCACGGACCTTGCCCGCGCTCAGCGGCGCGAAGCGGTGCGGGCAGCGGTCCGGCAGGGCGGCGGGCGTGCCGTCCTGCGTGCGGAACAGCACCAGCGGCAGGTCATGCAGCTGGCAGGCCAGGGGCTGCTTGCCGAGGTCGCGGCTGAGCGCCACCGGCCACCATCGGGCGGATGCAGTCATAGCTTGAGCTTCTTCATCAAGGGCACGGCGATGCCATGCAGCAGGCGGCTGAGCAGGGTCCACACCAGGCGCCGGTGCCAGGGCAGGTGGGCGACGTGGATCAGGCTGTACTCGATCTCCGCCTGCCCACCGCGCAGGCGCTTGAACCCGGCGGCACCGGAACTGAAGTTCAGCACCACCCGGCGCTCGACGGCTTCCTGCAGGCACAGGCGCGTCAGTTGCCGGTAGAGCCCGGCCCGCTGGGGCAGCGCGGTGTCGTAGCCGACGATCGGGGCGCTGATCAGCGTCGCGTTGGCGAACCAGCCCAGCGCACCGTCGATGCGCCCCTCGGGGCTGCGCAGGGCTCGCAGCTCGAGCCATCCCTCGTCCCGCCCGCGCTTGAGCCACTGGGCGTTGTAGTGCGGGTTGAGCCGGCAGTACTTGTCCAGGTAGAGCAGGTTGTAGAGGTGCTCGATGCGCTGGAGATCGGCGTCGTCGAGCCGGCTACCCGGCACCACCTCATAGGGGCTGCGTCGCAGCAGCGTGGCGTCCATCCGGGTGTTGTGGTGCCTGAGGAACGGCGCCTGCCCACCTGCACGCCCGTCGAACAGATAGACCTGACGGCTGGGGATGCTGAGGTAGCCGAGGGACTCCAGGCACAGGCGCATTTCCCGGTTGCTGAAGTCATTGAGCGAGCGGAAGCCGAACCCGCTGTCGGGGAAGGCTTCCCTGAGCAAGGCGGTGATCGCGGGCAGCTCGGCCGTCCCCCACTCGGCCGGGTAGAGATTCGTCGACAGCAGCCAGTTGTTCACCTGCACCAGCCTGTCCACCCTGGCCAGGCGCAGCAGGCGGTCGACCGCCAGGGTCAGCAGGGTGAGCGGCCAGGTCAGCCAGGGCTTGCCGAGGCGCCGGATCTCCTCGCGGGCATAGCCGCTGTAGGCGGTGCGCGGCGACACCACGTAGCAATTGCCGTCCGGCTCGCCACCGTCGGTGATGCTGACGGGGAACTGCTGGGTGCCCGTGTCGAGCAACGCCAGCTCCGCACTGACATTGCCGATGAGGGTCATGCCGGCGCAGGCCTTCACGTACTTCCTGGCGAGGCTCTCGTCGGCAGCGGGCTCACCCGATAGCTCTGCGGCAGGCAGCAGCCTCATCGCGGCGCCTCGCCCAGCGGCTGGCCGTTCCATTCGATGTCCGCCGTGGAGGCGGCCAGCAGCCCGCAATGCCGGGTCAGGGCGCGAGCGATGATTTCCGACAGCCCCAGCAACTGCGTGACCAGCGGCCCGTAGTCGCCCTGCTGGACCACCACATCGCGGGCGGCGCCGTAGTCACGCCAGAACGGTGCACTGAACGCCCGCTGCGGTGCTGCCAGCAGCAGCACCGCCAGGGCCACCATGCGCGGCGCGGGGGTGGCTTGCAGCAGGTGCGCGGGCGCGGCCTCCAGGCTGGCCACCAGTTGCCGGCGCTGGTCGTCGAACAGGTGCACGCCGCTGGTTGCCCGGGGGTTGCACTCCAGCACATGGAAGCGCCCGGCCCGGTCCTCGATGAAGTCGAAACCCACCTGGCCGCTGTAGCCGGTCTCCCGGCCGAAACGTTCGAGGAACTCGCGGATCGGTTGCGGCAGTTCGGGCTGGAAGTAGATGCCCGAGCCCCGGCCCACCCGGTAGCGCGGGTGATAGCAGGCGTGGGCGCGCAGCTCGCCGTCCACCAGCAGGCTGAAGCTGCAGAGCTCGCGCCCCTCGACGAAGCGCTGCGCCACCCAGGGCGCCGCCGCCGTCGGCTGGACCTTGCCCAGCTGCACAGTGCTGGGGCGGATCAGGGTCTGCGAGGCGAAGCGCGAGTAGGCCGGCTTGAACACCCACTGCGCGGCCTCGCCGGCGAAGCGCTGCAGGGCCTGGCTGTCGGCCAGCAAGTGGGTTTCGGGCGCGCTCAGCGCCCAGCCCTCGGTCATGGCGGCGAAGCGCCCCTTGTGATGCAGGCGGTGCAGCAGGGCGAAGTCGCTGGTCAGCACCCGGCACAGCGGCGCCAGACGCTCCAGGCCATGGGACAGGTAGAAGACCTCCTCGCAGGTCGGCAGCAGCAGGTCGATGCGTTGCGCCTGGATCACCGCCGCGAGCGCCTCGACCCAGGCGGTCGGGTCCTGCCGTGGCTCCGGCAGGCGCACGAAATGCCGCGCCGAACGGCTGAAGCGGCTGAGCGGCAGGCCCAGCGAGTCGGCCACGGTGACGGTCCAGCCGGCCTCGTCGAAGGCACGCGCCCATTCCAGGCAGGCCGGCGCACGGGCGCCGAGAATCAGTACGTGCATGGCAGGCCCTCGGGCATCTCCAGGAGTTTCAATCGGCGGCGCTTGGCCTCGGGTGGCGCCGGTTGCCAGTGCCCGAACCGCAGTGCCGGTGCTCGCACGCCCAACTGGGCGCACAGCGCGCGGAGGCTGTCGCCGAGCGCCAGGCAGGCGTCGTCGTGGTCGCCGGCGGCGCGCAGGTTGACCTGCCAGGCCAGCCCGCGCTGGTGGATCTCGTACTCCTGCAAGGCCGCCCCATGCATCAGCAGGGCGCGGCGCAGCACATCGGGGTAGAGCGCCTGCAGCTGGCGGCCCGGCAGGTCGGGCAGCCAGAGGATGTCGTCGGCGCGGCCCTCGATGGCGGCGATGGCCCGCTCGACGCGCCCGCAGGCGCACGGCGCCTCGGCCACCCGCAACACATCGTTGAGGCGGTAGCGCACGATCATCTGCGTGCGCCGGGAGAAGTCGGTGATGACCGGTTGAAAGCGCGTGCGCCCGGCATCCAGCCACTCCGGCTCGATGTGCAGGTGGCACTCGTTCAGGTGCAGGGTGCCGCGCTCGCAGGTGTAGCCGAGGAAGCCTTCGCTGGCCTGGTAGATCTGCTGCGGGGCCACGCCGAATGCGTTGCGCACCGCCTCTGCATCCTCCGCTTCGAGCACCTCGGCGACCGAGAGGATGTGGCTCGGGCGGATGCCCAGGCGCCCGGCGAGCGCCGCCTCGGCCAGCCCGCGCAGCACGGTGGCCGGGGCCACCAGCACATCGGGGGCATGGGCCGCGAGGCGCGCCAGCGACGGCTCCAGCCCCAGGGTCAGGTCATAGAAGCCGAAGTCGATCCGCCGGCTGGAAAGCGTGGTGTACAGGCGGCTGTTGGCGCGCAGGTAGAAGGCGATGCGCAAGGCCGGGCGCCAGGGTGCGAGCAGGCGCGGCAACAGGTGCCGGGGCAGGGTCTTCGCCAGCAGGATGCCGGCCCAGCGCTGGCGCTCCTCGCTGCTGACCAAAAACACCCCCTGGTTGCCCGAGGTGCCGCTCGACAGGCCGATGGTGATGTCGCCCAGGGTCGGGCTGAAGTCCCGCGACGCCTCGGCCTGCCGGGCGATCGGCAGCACCTCCTCCAGGCTCAGGCCACGGCTGTTGAAGCCGGCGAAATCCCCCATCAGCGTGGCCTTGTCCATCAGCGGCAGGCTGGCCAGGTCGGCGATGGCCTGCCCCTTGAAGCGCCCGCCCCGGGGCAGGACGTGCCGCAGGAAGTGCTTCAGCCGGCGGGCCTGCCAGGCCTCCAACTGCTCGCGCCGGGTGAAGCGCAGGCGGTAGCGGCTGTGGATGAAACTCGCGACGCTGCGCAGGGCGCCGATGATGCGCTCAGCGCTCATCGCCGAACGCCTCCCAGGCCTGGGTGCAATGGGAGGGCAGCACGGCGACGGCGGGCTCGTTGCGGATCAGCGCCCCCAGGCCGGCGTAGGTCTGGCGATACTGCCGGGCGTCATGCCCGGCGAACCACAGGGCCGGTGGCGCCGGCAGCCGCCCGGCGCGGCAGGCGGGCACCGACCAGCAGGCGTCCGCCACCAGGAACACCGGGCGGCCCTGGGCATCAGGGATGAACAAGCCGAGCTGGCCTTCGCTGTGCCCCGGCAGCGGCACGCCCACCAGGCTGCCGTCGCCCAGCAGGTCGAAGCCCTGGTCGAAGGGCTGCATCCACGCGGGCAGATCACAGCGGCGGCACGCATCGGCCAGGCGCACGCGGGCGCCGAAGTCATCGGGCAGCAGCGTCGGCAGGTGGCCGCCCAGGGTCGCGCGCCAGCGCCGGCCACGCAGGCTCTCGATATGCCGGCGGTCGGCGTCGAGCGCGATGAACGAGGCCTTGGGGAAGTCCCGCAGCCCGGCGATATGGTCGCTGTGGAAGTGCGAAACGATCACCGTGCGGATGTCGTCCGGGGTGATGCCCAGGGCCTTCAGTTGCGCGTGCAAGTGCTCCTGCACCGGCAGCTCCACGGGCACCGCCTGGCGGAACAGGCGCTCGGGCAGTGCCTGGGTGGCCTGGAAGAAATGCTCGGAGTAACCGGTGTCGTACAGCAGCCAGCCCTCCTCGGGGTGGCGGATCAACCCGCACAGCGCCGGGAATTCGGTTTTCGCCCAGCGCCCGCCGCGATCGGCCATGCACTCCAGGTGCCGGCACCAGCCGGCGCGCAGGATGTTGAGGCTGACGGTGCGGCTCATGGGCGTGCTCCTCGTTGGGCCAGCCACCACTGCGCGTGCTGGCGGATGCCTTCGTCCTGGGTGATCACCGGGCGGTAGCCCAGCTCGTCGTGGAGGGCCTGCAAGTCCAGGGTCTGGCTGAAGGCGAGCACACCGGCGCCATAGCGGGTGATCAGCGGCTCGCCACTGCCGCGCAGGCGCGCGCTGGCTTCCAGGCCCCGGGCGATCAGGTCCACCAGGGGCCAGGGCAGCCGGCGGGTACGCAATTCCAGCTGGAAGGCGGCAGCGACCTTGTGCAGCAGGTCTTCGAAGGCCAGCGGCGTGCCGTTGCTGACGTTGTAGGTGCACAGTGCCCGGGGCAGCGGCTGGTTGAGGCCCAGCCAGATCGCCTCGACCAGGTTGTCGACGCAGGTCAGGTCCAGTTGCGCCCGGCCGCCGCGCATCAGCGGGATCGGCCCGCGCTGCATGACCCGCAGCAGGCGCGGCATCAGCGTTGCGTCCCAGGGGCCGAACACCGCGCGCGGGCGCAGCAGCACCGCCTCGGGCAGGCCGGCCGCGCGCACCCGCTCTTCGGCCAGGCCCTTGCTGCGGGCGTATTCGTTGACCGGTGGCGGCAATGGGTCGCTCTCGCGCACGCCGAGGCGATCACGGAAGGCGAAGTACAGGCTCGGCGTGGAGATGTGCACCAGGCGCTTCACGCCATTGGCCTCGCAGGCCTGCAGCACCTCCTCGGTGGACGCCACGTTGGCATCCGCGAACGCCTGGACCGAGCCCCAGGGCGAGGACAGCGCCGCGCAATGGACGATGGCCGCGCAGCCCTGGCTGGCCTCCCGCAAGGTGGCGGCCGCCGCAGGGGAGCCGTGCTCCACCGGCACCCAGCGCAAGGGGCCGGGGCTGTGCTGGATGACCTCGGTCGCCGCCGTGGCGTTGCGCCCCGTGAAGACCACCTCGCAGCCCTCGGCCGCCAGGCGCCAGGCGATATGGCGGCCGACGAAGCCGCTGCCACCGGTAACCAGGACCTTCATCTAGTACTCCAGGATCATGCCGCCGAGGGACAGGCCCGCGCCGGTGCCGATCAACAGCAGGCGTTGCCCGCGCTGGATGCGGCCGTCGCGGATGGCGATATCCAGCGCCGTGGGCAGCGAGGCGGCGACCTGGTTGCCGTGCAGGGCGAAGATGTCGATGACCTTGTCGCGTTTGAAGCCCAGGCGCCGCGCCGCGTGCTGCATGGCGCGGTGGCTGGCCTGGTGGGGGATGACCCAGTCGATCTGCGCCTGGGTCAGCCCGGCCTGGCTCAGCAGCTCGTCCTTCATGGCGGGCAGGTGCTTGGCCGCCAGGCGGAACACGCCCTTGCCGTGCATGGCGAAGCTGGTCAGCGGCTCGAAGGGCACATCGATGCGCCGCGGGTGATAGCGCGAGCCGCCACCGGGTATTTCGCACAGGTGTGCGCCTTCGGAATAGGTGCGCAGGCTTGAGGCGACGATCTTCGGCCCGCCATCGCCAAGGCCCAGCACCACGGCGGCGGCCCCGTCGCCGAAGATCCCGCAGACCTCCACCTGCTGCCAGTCCAGCCCGCAGGAGGCGATGTCCGAGCAGACCAGCAGGATGCGCCGATAGCGCCCGGCACTCAGGGGCCAGGACAGGGTGTCGAGGGCGGCGAGAAAGCCCAGGCAACTGGCGTTGACATCCAGCGCCGGGATGCCCGACTGCCCCAGCCCCAGTTCGAGGTGCAGCAGCGCGGCGTTGCTCGGCATGCCCTGGTCCATGGTGCCGCTGGCGCAGGCGACCAGGTCCACCTGCCAAGGCTCCAGGCCGGCGGCGGCCAGGGCGCGGCGGGCGGCCAGGGCGCCGAGGCTGGCAGCAGTCTCCCGGGGGCCCGCGACATGCCGCTGGATGACGCCGCTGATGCGCGCCACGCTGCCGGCGCGCAGGCCCAGCCGGGTATCCAGCTCCGCGCTGGTGACGATGCGCTCGGGCAAGGCGTGGCCGGAACCGAGGATGGACACAGGCCTGGCGGGCAGGTGCGCGGGGGGTGAAGTCTGCATTCAAGTTCCGTTTGGATGAGTTGAGCCGTCCCGGCGGCGTGGCGCCGCCGCAGTGCCCACACAGGGGCCACTGGCAAGGGCAGATGAGCCCTGGAGAGAATCGGCCGAGCATACGGCAACGCCCCCGGCCGAAACAATTTCACCGGTCTCAATTCCCGGCCTGCGGCGAAGGATCGGAGCGGATTGTTACGCCATCCGAAAAAGCCCTTCTTCGGCGCCTCGCTTTTTCCCCGGCGCGCCATGGTTTCTCATGGTGACCATGAACCACCCGAAGAGGAAAACACCATGAAAGCCCTTGCCTGCGGCGCCACGGCGCTGCTGTTCGTGACCCTCGCCAGCGGCGCCCACGCCAGCGAGTCGCCCCAGGTCGAACCCTTCGTCTATGGCATGCGCCTGGACGTAGCCAAGGTCGTGTCCATCGACGAGCCCCACCCGCTCACCTGCGAACTGGTGGAGGCGACGATGACCTACGTCGACTCCCAGGGCACGACCCATGCCGTGAGCTACACCAAGCAATCCGACGCCTGCTTCAACAGCTGAGCCCACGCGCGATACGCCTCGCCCCAAGGGCGAGCGGCCCGGGGCCGGCCGGCGCATGACGGCCCCCGCCTTTGCCTCGACGGCGCCCGCTGCGTAAGCTCCGCCCTTTTGCGCCGTTGCCATGACCCTCGCCGATATCCTCTTGCTGCTGCTCGCCGGCTTCGCTGCCGGCGGCATGAACGCCCTCGCGGGCGGCGGCACCTTCTTTTCCTTCCCCGCCCTGCTGGCTGCCGGCCTGCCGCCGGTGACCGCCAACGCCACCAATGCCGTGGCCCTGTGGCCCGCCAGCCTCGCCGCGAGCTGGGCGGCGCGAGACCAGTTGCGCCCCCTGGGGCGCTGGCTGCTGCCGCTGGTGGCGATCTCGCTGATCGGCGGCCTGGGTGGCGGGCTGCTCCTGCTGGCCGGTGGCGACGAGGTGTTCCGCCGGCTGATCCCCTGGCTGCTGCTGGCCGCCACCCTGCTGTTCGCCGCCAGCCCCTGGCTGAGCCGCCGGGTCAATCGCCAGCGCGAGGCCGGCGCCCTGCCCCGCCACGGCCTGGCCGGCGGCATCGCCCATGCCCTGGTGGCGGTCTATGGCGGCTACTTCGGCGCGGGCATGGGCATCCTGCAGTTGGCGGCCTTCTCCATCGAGGGGCACCCGCTGCTGCGCGCCAATGCGCTGAAGAACCTGCTCTCCAGCACCATCTACAGCGTCGCCGTGGTCACCTTCGTCGCCGCGGGCCGGGTCAGCTGGGCCGAGCTGGCGGTGCTGCTCGGCGCCGCCAGTTGCGGTGGCTACGCGGGCGGCGCGCTGGCCAGGCGCCTGCCGAGCCGCTGGTTGCGCTGGCTGGTGATCGCCGTGGGCGCGGGGATGACGGCTTATTACTTCGTCACGCAGTAGGGCGAGCCATCCGTGCCGCTCCCACACGTGCATCCGGGATGGACCGCAGGATGGCGTGGAGCGAAGCGAAACCCATCGATCCGGAGCGTCCCTTCGCCCATGAATCGGCAACTCCGGGAGCGGCCGTCGGGGCGCCGTCCATTTGCCCGCAAGGGCGCGGCTCTGCTAGTGTCCGCCCGTTCCGAACTGCCCTGAGATGCCCGCCATGGCCCGCAAGAAAGCCACCCCCGATTTCGAACAGTCCCTCGCCGACCTGCAAGCGTTGGTCGAGCGCCTGGAAAGCGGCGAGCTGTCGCTGGAAGACTCGCTCGGCGCCTTCGAGCAGGGCATCCGCCTGACCCGCGAATGCCAGGGTGCGCTGAGCCAGGCCGAGCAGAAGGTGCAGATCCTCCTGGAGCGCGACGGCGAGCTGGAAGAGGCCCCCTTCGACGCGGACGAGCAGACATGATCGCGGCCTACCAGTCCCGCTGCCAGGCGCGCGTCGACGCTGCCCTGGAAACCCTGTTCGACGCGCCCCGCCCCGAACTGCAACGCCTGTATGAAGCCATGCGCTACAGCGTCACCAACGGTGGCAAGCGCGTGCGTCCGCTGCTGGTCTACGCGGCCTGCGAGGCGCTGGCCGGCGAGCTCGACCGGGCCGACGGCGCCGCCTGCGCGGTGGAGCTGATCCACGCCTACTCCCTGGTCCACGACGACCTGCCGGCCATGGACGACGACGACCTGCGCCGGGGCAAGCCCACCACCCACAAGGCCTTCGACGAAGCCTGCGCCATCCTCGCCGGCGACGGCCTGCAGACCCTGGCCTTCGAAGTGCTGGCCGACCGACGCCACAACCCGCAGTGCGCCGATACGCGCCTGGCCATGGTCGGCACCCTGGCCCGCGCCGCCGGCCCCGCCGGCATGGTCGGCGGCCAGGCCATCGACCTCGGCTCGGTGGGCCTGAAACTCGACCAGCAGGCCCTGGAAGTGATGCACCGGCACAAGACCGGCGCCCTGATCGAAGCCAGCGTGCGCCTCGGCGCCCTGGCCAGCGGCAATGCCGACGACGCCTCGCTCAAGTCCCTGCAGACCTACGCCAGGGCCATCGGCCTGGCCTTCCAGGTGCAGGACGACATCCTCGACGTCGAGAGCGACACCGCCACCCTCGGCAAGACCCAGGGCAAGGACCAGGCCAGCGACAAGCCCACCTACCCGGCCCTGCTCGGCATCGACGACGCCAAGGCCTACGCCCTGGAACTGCGCGACATCGCCCTGCACGCCCTGCGCCCCTTCGGCGAGGCCGCCGAGCCCCTGCGCGACCTGGCCCGCTACATCGTCGAACGGCGCAACTGACCCGCGCTCCACGCCAGGCGGGAAATACCGGCACGCCAATCCGTCACCTTCCGTCCAACGAATACGCAAAAACGCGCCCTCCCGGGGGCGCTCCTCATCTGGTGCCCGCAGAATGGCCCAGGCTAGGTTCATCGTCCGAAGCCCATGGCCACCCACTCTTCGGCGTGAACGATGCAGCTCGATCACCTCCCCGTCACCCCGGACCTGCCTGCCCTGCTGCGCTGCCTGGAACAGGTTGCGCCGCTGCTGGACGCGATGCCGGACGTGGTGTTCTTCGTCAAGGACCTGGACGCCCGCTACGTGCTGGTCAACCAGACCCTCGCCCAGCGCTGCGGCTTCAAGGACAAGGCGCCACTGCTGGGGCGCACCGCCGAAGACGTGTTCCCGCGCCGCTTCGGCCACCTCTACACCGAGCAGGACCGCCAGGTGCTGGAGGCCGGCGACCAGCTCAGCGACCAGCTGGAACTGCACCTCTACCCCGGCCGCGAACCCGGCTGGTGCCTGACCCACAAACTGGCCCTGCGCGACCCGGCGCAGCGGGTCATCGGCATGGCCGGCATCTCCTACGACCTGCAGGCGCCGCAGTCCAGCCACCCGGCCTTCCAGCGCCTGGCGGCGGTGGACGCCCACATTCGCGAGCACTTCGCCGAGCCCATCAGCCTCGATGACCTCACCGCCATCGCCGGGCTCTCCGCCGCCCAGCTCGGCCGGCTGTGCAAGCGCATCTTCCAGCTCAGCCCCCGGCAGATGATCCACAAGGCGCGCCTGGGGGCCGCCACCCAGCTGCTGGCGGGCGAGCGGCCCATCACCGAGATCGCCTACCGCTGCGGCTATGCCGACCACAGCGCCTTCAGCCGCCAGTTCAAGGCCCTCACCGGGCTCTCCCCGAGCCAGTACCGCGAGCGCTGCCGCGCCTGAGGCCGGGCGACCGGCTGTGCCGAACCGCGCACCGCAACCGGGCGAATCGATCAAGCCACCCGCCCGCGCCCCGTCCACAGTAGGCCCATCCACGGGGTGCAACGACGCCCCGGGGCGGCCACCCAGGCACCGCCCCCGCGCCAACAAGAACAAGCACGCGAACGGAGAAATGCGATGTCATCCATCAGCATCAGCCAGCTGGAGGTCAGCTACGGCAGCGGGATCAGGGTCATCGACGGCCTCGACCTGCACATCCCCGACGGCAGCTTCTTCACCCTGCTCGGCCCCAGCGGCTGCGGCAAGACCACCCTGCTGCGGGTGATCGCCGGCTTCATCCGCCCCAGCGGCGGGCGCCTGGCCTTCGGCGACGTCGACATGACCCAGGTCCCCGCCCACCGCCGCGGCATCGGCATGGTCTTCCAGGACTACGCCCTGTTCCCCGACAAGACCGTGTTCGACAACGTCGCCTACGGCCTGCGCGCCCGCCGGACCGACGCGACGACCCTGCGCCGCACGGTGGGCGAATACCTGGAGCGGGTCGGCATGAGCGGCTTCGCCGAGCGCCACCCCGCCGCCCTCTCCGGCGGCCAGCGGCAGCGGGTGGCCCTGGCCCGCGCCCTGGCCATCGAGCCCGAGGTGCTGCTGATGGACGAGCCGCTGTCCAACCTCGACGCCCAGCTGCGCCTGCAGATCCGCGCCGCCATCGCCGACCTGCAGCGGGAGATCGGCATCACCACCGTCTTCGTCACCCACGACCAGGAAGAGGCCCTGGCCCTCTCCGATTGCATCGCCCTGATGCGCAAGGGCCGCATCGAGCAACTGGGCAGCCCCCAGGCCATCTACCAGTCCCCCGCCAGCACCTACGCCGCCGACTTCATCGGCTCGGCCAACCTGCTGGCCGCGCGGGTGCTGGAACAGGCCGGCGTCGACGGCATCCGCGTGCTGGTGGCCGGCCAACCGCTGCAGGCCCGTACCGAGACGGCGCTGCCCGAGCCCGAGGTGCACCTGGTGGCACGGCCGGAAAGCATCCGCCTGCGCCCCGCCGGGCAGACCGTCGGCAACTGCCTGGCCGGCCAGGTGCGGCGCAAGCAGTACCTGGGCAACCGCACCAGCTACCGCATCGAGCTGGCCGACGCCCAGCAGCTCAACGTCGACCGCTTCGGCACCGACGGCGACGGCTTCCACGAAGGCCAGCCGGTGAGCCTGGAGTTCGACCCCGCACAGCTCCGGGTGGTGGCCCAATGAACCGGCGCCTGCCCTCCCCCTGGCTGCTCCTCGCCCTGTTCGCCCTGGGGCTGCTGCTGGTGTTCCTGCTCTGGCCCCTGGCCAACCTGCTGCACGGCAGCGTGGCCGGTGCCGGCGACGGCTGGGCCCAGTTGCTGGACGAGCCGCGCTACCTGCGCGCCCTCGGCAACACCCTGCTGCTGGGCGCCCTGGTGACCGGCTGCGCCAGCGTGCTCGGGGTCTCCCTGGCCTACGTCACCGCGCGCTTCGACTTCCCCGGCAAGGCGCTGGTGGCGGTGCTGCCGGTGTGCACCCTGGTGGTCCCGGAGGTGATCGTCAGCCAGACCTGGCTGATGATCCTCGGCAACAACGGCCTGCTCACCCGCGCCCTGGAGGACCACCTCGGCCTCGCCCTGCCCAGCTTCTACGGCTGGCCCGGCCTGGTGCTGGTGATGAGCCTGGTCTACTACACCTACATCTACCTCGGCACCCTGGCTGCCATCCGCGGCTTCGACGCCCAACTGGAAGAGGCCGCCCAGAGCCTCGGCGTGCCGCCGGCCAAGGCGCGCCTGCAGGTGATGCTGCCGGTGGTACTGCCCGCCGTACTGGCCTCCGGGCTGCTGGTGTACACCCTGGTGGTGGGCAACTTCGCCATCGCCACCCTGCTGGGCGGCAAGGTGCAGTTGCTCTCGGTGCTCACCTACCTGAGCTTCGTCTCCGAGATGGGCACCAACGCCGGCCTGCAGAGCGCCCTGGCCACCCTGTCCATCGCCATCGTCGCCGGGGTGCTGTTCCTCCAGCGCTGGCTGGTGGGGCGCAAGCGCTACGAGATCGTCCAGGGCCGCAGCGCCCCGGCCCAGCGCCTGCGTGGGGTACGCGGCGCGCTGCTGGGTGCGGCCACGGCGCTGTTCATCCTGCTCTCCTCACTGCCGCTGCTGACGGTGCTGGCCAGCGCCTTCACCCGCGCACGGGGGCCGGTGATGCACTGGGGCCAGTTCTCCCTGGAGAACCTGGAACGGGTCCTGCTGCGCAGCCCGGAACCCATCCTCAACACCCTGGCCTACGGCGCCCTGGCGACCCTGGTGGGCATCCTGCTGAGCGTGGTCATCAGCTACCTGGTGATCAAGAAGAAGAACCTGCTCACCCCGGCCATCGACTACCTCGCCATGCTGCCCCTGGCCATGTCCGGCACGGTGCTCGGCATCGGCCTGGTGATGACCTTCAACAGCGGCCCGCTGGCCCTCAGCGGCACGGCGGCGATCATAGTCGTCGCCTTCGTCATCCGCCGTTTCCCCTTCGGCGTGCGCAGCGCCTCGGCCACCCTCTACAACATCCCCGACTCCATCGAGGAGGCCTCCATCAGCCTCGGCGTGCCGCCGCTGCGCTCCTTCTTCAAGGTGGTGCTGCCGCTGATGGCGCCCGCCGTCGCCGCCGCGGCGGTGCTCACCTGGACCACCATCGTCGCCGAGCTGAGCGCCTCGCTGGTGGTGTACTCGGCCGGCCGCGAGACCATCACCATCCAGGTCTTCCGCCTGGTGGAAACCGGCCTCCAGGGCCAGGCGGCGGCCTACGGGCTGGTGCTGGTCCTGCTCACCCTGGTCCCGGTGGTCATCGCCACCCGGGTGTTCCGCATCAAGGTCTTCTGAACCGCACCAAGGAGTCGCCATGAACGCCACCTGGAAGCACCGGCTGCCCGCCCTGCTGGCCGCCCTCGCCCTGAACCTGCTGCAACCCGCCCTCGCCCGCGAGCAGGCGGTGCTCTACACCACCAACAACGACTCGGCGGTGCAGGCCCTGCTGGACAGCGGCCAGCGCCTCGACCCGGGCCTGAAGATCGGCGTGGTCAACGGCTCCAGCGCCGCCCTGCTCAAGCGCATCGAGGCCGAGGGCCAGGCGGCTCGGGCCGACGTGTTCTGGAGTTCCCAGCCCAACACCCTGGGCGCCTTCACCGCGCTCTACGCGCCCTACCGCTCGCACCAGGCCGGGGCGATCCCCGAGGCGCACCAGCACCCGCAGCAGCTGTGGAGCACCGCCAACATCCAGGTGGTGGTGATGATGGTGAACCGCAAGCAGCTCGGCGGGTTCAAGGAGCCCACCCAGTGGCGCGACCTGCTGGACCCGGCCTGGAAGGGGCGGATCATCGTCGGCGACCCCACCGCCACCTCCACCGCCTACACCGCGCTCTGGGGCCTGCGCCAGCTGCTGGGCGAGGACGACTTCCGCCGCCTGGCCGCCAACCTGGTGGTCTCGCGCAACTCCAGCGCCGTGCTCAACCAGGTGGCCCAGGGCGAATACGCCGTCGGCCTGACCTTCGAGGGCAACGCCTACGCCTATGTCGCCGGTGGCCAGCGGGAGATCCGCCTGGTCTACCCGGCCGACGGCACCTTCGTCACCGAAGAGGCCCTGGTGCTGGTGAAGAACGGCCCCAACCCCGAGGCCGGCAAGCGCCTCTACGACCTGCTGCTGAGCCGCGACACCCAGATCGCCCTGCTGGAGCAGGCCTACCGCCGGCCGAGCCGCAGCGACATCGAGGTCAGCGCCCATGTCGAGCTGCCGGAGCTGAAGGACATCGCCGTCTTCCCCACCGACGAGCAGGCCGCCATCGACGGCCGCGACGCCTTCCTCAGCGCCTGGAAAGGCCTCGACAAAGCCCTCTGACACGGAGCCGGACATGACCGCCAGCCACCACCGCGCCACCGCCGAACACCTCGCCGACCTCGCCCGCGCCCGCCTGCAGGCCCACTGGCAGACCGCCCAGGAGGACGGCCAGCCCTTCGAGGACAAGGACGACGCCAGCCCCGTCACCGCCATCGACCGCGCCATCGAACGCGAACTGCGCGAGGCCATCGCCCGCCACACGCCCAGCTTCGGCGTGGTGGGCGAGGAGTACCCCGACCACCAGCGCGACGCCGAATACAGCTGGGTGCTCGACCCCATCGACGGCACCAAGGCCTTCATCGCCGGGGTGCCGGTGTACGGCACGCTGATCGCCCTGTGCCGCGACGGGCGCCCGGTGCTGGGGGTGGTCGACCTGCCCATCGCCGGCCTGCGCTGGGTCGGCGTGGAAGGCCAGCCCACCCGGCTCAACGGCCAGCCGGTGCGCACCCGCCCCTGCGCCGAGCTGGCCCGCGCGCTGCTGGCCAGCAGCACCCCGGAAAGCCTGCCGGACACCCACCTGGCGGCCTTCGCCCGGCTGCGCGACGCCACCCGCTGGCGTCTCTACGGCGCCGCCTGCAGCGCCTACGCCAACCTCGCCCGGGGGCGCATCGACCTGGTGGCCGACGGCGGCGGCATGGCGCCGGTGGACTACTGCGCCCTGGTGCCGGTCATCGAAGGCGCCGGCGGGGTGATCAGCGACTGGCAGGGCCGCCCGCTCGGCCTTGGCTCCGGCAGCAGCGTGCTGGCCGCCGGCGATCCCCAGCTGCACCGCCAGGCCCTGGAGCGCCTGCACCAGGCCTGAACCGCCCACGATCACAAGGAGGACACGCCATGATCGCCATCCATCCCCGCATCCCCCTCGCCCTGTCACTGGCCCTCGCCGTGGGCCTGGCCGAGGCGGACGGCTTCATCGACGACAGCCACGCCACCCTGTCGCTGCGCAACTTCTACTTCAACCAGGACAACCGCGACGGCCACGCCGGCCAGACCGAGGAATGGGGCCAGGGCCTGCGCCTGGACTACCAGTCCGGCTACACCGAGGGCACGGTGGGCGTCGGCCTCGACGCCATCGGCCTGCTCGGCATCCGCCTGGACGGTGGCGGCCGCGCCGGCAAGGCCGACCAGGCCCGCACCCCCAGCGCCCTGTTCCCCCTGGAGCACGACGGCCGCGCCCGCGACGAATTCAGCAGCCTCGGGCTCACCGCCAAGCTGCGGGTCGGCGCCAGCGAGGCACGGGTCGGCACCCTGATCCCGCGCCTGCCGGTGATCAAGGCCAACGACGGGCGCCTGCTGCCGCAGACCTTCGAAGGCGCCCAGCTGACGGTGCGCGAGTTCGACGACCTCACCCTGCTGGCCGGCCGCCTGCGCCAGGCCAAGGGGCGCGCCCAGAGCCACCGCGACGACCTTTCCATCAACGGCGCCAACAGCCCGCGCAAGCCCGGCAACGCCGTCAGCGCGGCGCCGGCCCGCCACAGCGACGCCTTCGACTTCCTCGGCCTGGACTACCAGGTCAGCGAGCAACTGCAGGTGCAGTACTACCTGGGCCAGCTGGAGGACTTCTATCGCCAGCACTTCCTCGGCCTCAACCACGAGCAGGCGCTGCCCCTGGGCACGCTGAAGACCGACCTGCGCCACTTCGACACCCGCGCCACCGGCCGCAACGCCAGCCACAGCGGCCGCGCCGAGGGCTACACCGCCGCCGGCTACTACGGCCCCGGCAACGGCGAGAGCGGCGCCCATCGCGGCAAGGTGGACAACCGCGCCTGGAGCGCCCTGTTCAGCTGGAGCCTCGGCACCCACACCCTCGGCGCCGGCTACCAGCGCCTGAGCGGCGACAGCCACTTCATCCAGCCCAACCAGGGCAACGGCAGCGATGTCTACCTGATCACCGACCGCCAGCTGAACAGCTTCGCCCGCGCCGGCGAACGCACCTGGCTGGCCCAGTACGGTCTGGATTTCGGCACCTGGGGGCTGCCGGGGCTGACCAGCAACGTCGCCTACCTCAAGGGCAGCGGCATCCGCTCCGAACGCGGGCACCTGCAGGAGTGGGAACGGGACTTCACCCTGGCCTACGTGGTGCAGGCCGGGCCGGCCAAGGGCCTGGGCATCACCTGGCGCAACGCCAGCCTGCGCAGCCAGGCGAGCACCGACGTCGACCAGAACCGGGTCTTCCTCACCTACAGCCTGGCGTTGTTCTAGGCAGCGGCCCGACTGGCCCCGGCCACGCCGGGGCCTGCCCGCCGGGCGTCCTACCCAAGCTTCAGCAACGCCCTACCCGCCTCCGCTGTTAACGTCGTCCAGGCCCTGCCCGACCTTGGTCAACCAGCCTGGAGGCACACCATGAAGGCGATCGACATCCACACGGCTCTCGACAGCATCCGCAGCGGGCGGATCATGACGCTGGAGCCGCAGACCCAGCCGCTCACCCAGCTGATGCCCTTCCAGCCCGGCGCCAGCGCCATCCACCTGGGGCGCCTCACCGGCGAGTCGCCCTGGGAACGCCACCCGGACGGCGACAAGCTGCTGCAGGTGCTCGAGGGCGAACTGGACATCACCCTGCTGGCCGCCATCGGCGTGCTGCAGGAGACCATCAGGGCCGGCGCCATCCTGGTGGTGCCGCGTGGCCTCTGGCACCGCCTCAACGGGCGCGAGGCCGCAGTCCTGGCAGTGGTGCCCCGCCACGGCGAGAGCAGCGCACACCCGCCGGCCCTGGCCAGCCAGCCGGCCTGAAGAAGGGGCCCCACCGGCCCCGGGAAAGCAGCGAGACATGCGCCGCCGATGAGTCGCTCATCGGCGGCGTTTCATTCAGGCCGCCTGGGCCAGCGCCAGGGGCGCCGGTTCGCGGCGCGCCTTGAGCAGGCCAAGGCGCACCAGCAGCCAGGGCATCAGCGCGGCGACGAAGCCGCCCATCACCAAGCCGCGGAACGCCTGCCAGGCCTGGCCATCGAGGGAGAAGGCGAAGCCGATGTGCTTGAGCGCCCATTGCAGGCCGATGAACGCCAGCGCGCCGAGCGTCGCCGCCAGCACCCGCCGCCACACCGCGACCTCCACCGAGAAGTCCAGGTGGCGATAGCCGTACAGCACGGCGATCATCAGCCCCGCCAACAGCGGCACGTAGCTCGGCGGCTCGCCCCGCCAGGTGAAATACGCCAGCGCAGTGGCACCGATGATCAGCATCAGCAGCACCAGCGCCGGCACCTCGCGCCAGCCCTGCCAGCGCTGCGCCAGGGCGAAGCAGCCGAGGGTCGCGGCCCCCAGCAGCGAGCCGCCGATCAGGTCCTCGATGTCGTGGGCACCCAGGTACAGGCGGCTGAAGAGGATGCCCGCCACCAGGGTGCAGGCCAGCGCCCAGAACCACAGGCGGCGTACTTCCAGCGCCAGCCAGAACCAGATCACCACCGAAATCTGCGCGTGCCCGCTGGGCAGGCCGAAGCTCTCGCCCACCTCGTGGTCCATGCGCAGGGCGATGTCCGGTCGCGGGTCCTGCCAGTAGTCCTTGAGCCAGGCATTGAGCAGCGCGGTGATCGCCACCAGCACCAGCAGGCGGAAGAACACCGCGCGGTGCCAGGCCCAGTAGCCCAGGGGCAGGAAGAAGAGGATGAATTTCTCGTACCCGAGCAGGGTGAAGAAGCGCATCAGCGGCGTCAGCGCGTCGCTGCGCAGGGGCAGCACCCAATCCAGGCTGTGCAGCAATTCGTTCATGGTCGTCCTTGGGGGCGGATGAAGGCGCCACAGATACTGCAGGGCGTGGCGCTCGGCAAGGTCCGATCAGGACAAAAATCCTCACTTCCCGCGCAAGCTCCATCAGCCACCCTGAGAAAGGGGTATTCGTCAGGGCGAACATCGGTCCTGCGCCGAGCGGGACTGTCTAGGATGAAGGCCATCCTGCGGCACAACGACAAGACCAAGAAGAACCCACTGGAAGAGCTGCTGTGAACCGACCCATCACCCGCCTGCTGATCGCCAACCGTGGCGAGATCGCCATCCGCATCGCCCGAGCCGCCGCCGAGCTGGATATCCCCAGCGTCGCGGTGTACGCCGAGGATGACACCGCCTCCCTGCACCTGCGCAAGGCCGACCGGGCCGTGGCGCTGAAGGGCCGGGGCGCGGCCGCCTACCTGGACATGCGGCAGCTGCTCGACGCCGCCCTGGCCAGCGGCTGCGACGCCGTGCACCCGGGCTACGGCTTCCTCAGCGAGAACGCCGCCTTCGCCCGCCTCTGCGAAGGGGCCGGCGTGCGCTTCATCGGCCCCGCGCCGGAGGCCCTCGACACCTTCGGCGACAAGGCCCGCGCCCGTGAGCTGGCCGAGCGCTGCGGCGTGCCCCTGGCCACCGGCAGCAACCGCGCCACCAGCCTGGAGGAGGCCCGCGCCTTCCTCGAAAGCGGCCCCCTCATGCTCAAGGCCCTGGCCGGTGGCGGCGGCCGGGGCATGCGCCCGGTGCGCGATGCCGCCGAACTGGAAGAGGCCTACGCGCGCTGCCAGTCGGAAGCACGCACTGCCTTCGGCAACGACGCGCTCTACGTCGAGCGGCTGATCGAGCAGGCCCGGCACATCGAGGTGCAGGTGGTCGGTGACGGCGAGGCGGTCAGCCACCTGTGGGAACGCGACTGCAGCCTGCAGCGGCGCAACCAGAAGGTCATCGAGATCGCCCCCGCGCCCGGCCTCGACCCGGCGCTGCGCCAGCGCATCCTCGACGCCGCCCTGACCCTGGCGGCCGAGGCCCGCTATCGCGGCATCGGCACCTTCGAGTTCCTCGTCGACGACGCGCGCGGCGACTTCGTGTTCATGGAGGCCAACCCGCGCATCCAGGTGGAGCACTGCATCACCGAAGCCGTCACCGGCGTCGACCTGGTGCAGGTGCAGCTGCGCATCGCCGCCGGCGCCACCCTCGCCGAGCTGGGCCTGGCGCAACCGGCCGCGCCACGGGGTTTTGCCGTGCAGCTGCGGATCAACCTGGAAACCATGCAGGCCGACGGCAGCGCGCGCCCGGCCGGCGGCGTCATCAGCGCCTACGAGCCGCCCAGTGGCGCCGGCATCCGCGTCGACGGCTACGGCTACGCCGGCTACGCCACCAGCCCCAGCTACGACTCGCTGCTGGCCAAGGTCATCGTCCAGGGCGAGGACTTCCCCGCCGCCCTGCGCCGCGCCTACCGCGCCCTCTGCGAATTCCGCCTGGAGGGCGTGGCGAGCAACATCCACTTCCTGCAGAACCTGCTGCGCCGCCCGGAGCTGGCGGACAACCGCGTCAGCACCCGCTTCATCGAGCAGCACATCGCCGCGCTGCTGGCCCCGCAACAGACCGCCCACCCGCACCTGTTCGTCAGCGGCGCCGGCGGCCAGGCCGCGCACGCCGCCGTGGCCGACGTACCGGCCGGCTGCATCGCCCTGAACGCCCCCAGCCAGGGCGTGCTGGTGAGCCTGGATGTGGCCGAGGGCGACGCCATCGCCGTCGGCCAGGCGGTGGCGGTGCTGGAGGCGATGAAAATGGAATTCGTGGTCAAGGCCAGCCACAGCGGCATCGTCCGCGCGCTGCCCGTGGCCCCTGGCGATGCCCTGTTCGAAGGCGCCGCGCTGCTCTACCTGGAGCCGGCCGAAGTGAGCGGCGACGCCGTGGCCAGCGAGGAAAGCCTCGACCTCGCGCACATCCGCGCCGACCTCGCCGAGGTGCTGGAGCGCCACGCCATCACCCGCGACGAACGGCGCCCCGACGCCGTGGCGCGCCGCCGCAAGACCGGCCAGCGCACCACCCGCGAGAACCTCGACGACCTGCTCGACGCCGGCAGCTTCATCGAATACGGCGCCCTGGCCCTGGCCGCCCAGCGCCGTCGCCGCACCCTGGACGAACTGATCCAGCAGAGCCCGGCCGATGGCCTGGTGGCGGGGCTCGGCACCGTCAATGCCGAACACTTCGGCAGCGAGGCCGCGCGCTGCATGGCCATCGCCTACGACTACACCGTGTTCGCCGGCACCCAGGGCGTGATGAACCACAAGAAGACCGACCGCATGCTCGGCCTCGCCGAACAGTGGCGCCTGCCGCTGGTGCTGTTCGCCGAGGGTGGTGGCGGCCGCCCGGGGGACACCGACTTCGTCGGCGTGGCCGGGCTGGACTGCCACACCTTCGTCGCCATGGCCCGGCTCTCCGGCCTGGTGCCGCTGGTGGGCGTCGTCTCCGGCCGCTGCTTCGCCGGCAACGCCGCGCTGCTGGGCTGCTGCGACGTGATCATCGCCACCCGCAACGCCAGCATCGGCATGGCCGGCCCGGCGATGATCGAGGGCGGCGGCCTGGGCAGCTTCAAGGCCGAGGAGGTCGGCCCCACCTCGGTGCAGGGCCCCAACGGCGTGATCGACGTGCTGGTGGAGGACGAAGCCGACGCGGTGGCCGTCGCCAAGCGCTACCTGGCCTACTTCCAGGGCACGCTCGGCGCTTGGCAATGCGCCGACCAGCGCGAGCTGCGCCATGCGATTCCCGAGAACCGCCTGCGCGTCTACGACATCCGCACGGTGATCGGCCTGCTGGCCGACGAAGGCTCGGTGCTGGAGCTGCGCCGCGCGTTCGCCCCGGGGATGATCACCGCCTTCATCCGCATCGAAGGCAAGCCCTTCGGCCTGCTGGCCAACAACCCCATGCACCTGGGCGGCGCCATCGACGCCCAGGCCGGCGACAAGGCCGCGCGCTTCATGCAGCTGTGCGACGCCTTCGACATCCCCATGCTCTCGCTCTGCGACACCCCCGGCTTCATGGTCGGCCCGGAGTCGGAGAAGCAGGCCACGGTGCGCCACGTCTCGCGCATGTTCGTCGCCGCCGCCAGCCTCTCGGTGCCCTTCTTCACCGTGGTGCTGCGCAAGGGCTACGGCCTCGGCGCCCAGGCCATGGCGGCGGGCAGCTTCCACTCGCCGATGTTCACCATCGCCTGGCCCAGCGGCGAGTTCGGTGCCATGGGCCTGGAGGGCGCGGTACGCCTGGGCTTCGCCAAGGAGCTGGCCGCCGTGGAAGACCTCGGGGCGCGGCAGAAGCTGTTCGACAAGATGGTCGCCAAGGCCTACCAGAACGGCAAAGCCATCAACATGGCCAGCTTCCTCGAGATCGACGCCGTCATCGACCCGGAGGAAACCCGCGCCTGGCTCCTGCGCGGCCTCAACGCCGCCCCGAAACCCGCGCCACGGGAAGGCCGCAAGCGCCCGTTCGTGGACACCTGGTAGGCCGCGCCACCCCATCGCGAATGAATTCGCTCCCACAGGTACGCACCGTCTTTTGTGGGAGCGGATTCATCCGCGAAAAACCTCACACGCATGCGCCCCAAATGCAGCCGTAGGATGGCGTAGAGCGAAGCGAAACCCATCGATGCGGGGCACAGGCATGACATAGGCGCCGGACCGGCAGCATGGGTTTCGCGGAGCTCTACCCATCCTACGGGCGCCCCACGTGCCGCGCGGAAATTTCCCAAACCCGCCGCAACCCCTTGTTCGTCCCGCACGCGCTCCCTAAGTTCGCCCGGTCGCGGTCAATCCCGCGGCCGGGTTTGACGACCTGAATCATGCGCGCGCTATGCCTACGGTGCCGGCGGAAAACGGCGGACCTTACAAGCAAACGGAGAAACTCCATGCACGACGCACTCACCCCCACCTTCTTCCACCGACACGGCCGCCCGCTGCGCGGCGTGATGATCGACGACCAACCCTGGTTCTGTGCCTACGACTTCGCCCGCCTGCTGGGGCTGCACCATCCCCAGGCGCTGCACCGCCGCCTGCGTCCCTATCAGGTTCGAAAGGCCCGCTTCGCCTACGCCACCGGCAGCGAGGAGGAGGTCCAGCTCGTCAGCGAAGGGGGCCTGTACCAGGCCATGCTCCGCTTCGGCCACCCCGAGCTCCGGCACCTGGAGGAATGGCTCGCCCGCGACGTGATCCCCACCCTGCGCGACCAGTACATCAGCGCCCGCCAACAGCCACGGCGGGTGATGCTCGATTGGCAGTCCCGCCGCCTGGTGCTGCTGGATTGGCAGGGCGAGCTGTGGATGCAGTGGGAAAAGGTGCCGCGCTACCGGGGGCTCTGAAACACCCGGGCAGGGTGCCGCTCCCCAGCATGGGTTTCGCTCCGCTCTACCCATCCTACGAAAGCCGCCTCCACGTCCGCGCTCGGTTGGTGCGTACACCGACACGGTGCGTAGGGTGGATACAGATCGGCAGAGCCCATGCACCGACCCGTAGGATGGCGTAGAGCGCAGCGAAACCCATCGATGCGGGGCACAGGCATGACATAGGTGCCGCACCCCAGCATGGGTTTCGCTCCGCTCTACCCATCCTACGAAAGCCGCCTCCACGTGCGCGCTCGGTTGGTGCGTATACCGACGCGGTGCGTAGGGTGGATACAGATCGGCAGAGCCCATGCACCGACCCGTAGGATGGCGTAGAGCGAAGCGAAACCCATCGATGCGGGGCACAGGCATGACATAGATGCCGCCCCCCAGCATGGGTTTCGCTCCGCTCTACCCATCCTACGAAAGCCGCCTCCACGTCCGCGCTCGGTTGGTGCGTACACCGACGCGGTGCGTAGGGTGGATACAGACCGGCAGAGCCCATGCACCGACCCGTAGGATGGCGTAGAGCGCAGCGAAACCCATCGATGCGGGGCACAGGCATGACATAGGTGCCGCCCCCAGCATGGGTTTCGCACGGCTCGCGGGACGCCGCCCGCCCCGCCCCACGAGTCGCTTCATGCCTCGATCGCGAATGAATTCGCGCCCACGGCATCCTGCTGCTCGGTCAACCCGCCGCGACGTCGACCTTGCGCACCCGGGTGTCGGTGGCGCTGATGGGGCGGCCATCGGCATCGCGGACTTCCAGCCGTGCCAGGGGCTGGCCAGCGGGATCGAGCAGCTCGGAGTGCACCTCGCCAGGGGCGAAGCAATGGGCCTCGCCCCATTGGCGCAGGCTGACGATCAGGGTGAACAGGTCGCGCCCCCTGGGCGTCAGGGCGTAGGCCTGGTAGGCGCTGCCGTCGGCGGCCGGCTCGATGCACAGGATGCCCTCGGCCACCAGCCGGCGCAGGCGGTCGCTGAGGATGTTCTTGGCCACGCCGAGGCTCTTCTGCAACTCGCCGAAGCGCTGCAGGCCGTCGAACAGGTCGCGCACGATCATCAGCGACCAGCGGTCGCCCACCAGCTCCAGCGCCCGGGCCACCGGGCAGTGCTCGACGGTTGCGTCGTGGTTCATCGCTCCTCTCTCCATCGCGAAAACTGGTTGCAGTTTAAAACCACCACAAGTAGCCTTCAAATGGTTTCATTTTGAAACCAGAAGGATCGCACCATGCCCTCCAGAGGCTCCCTGTCACCTGCCCAGGCCTGGCTGCTGGCCGTCGCCTGCGGCCTCAGCGTCGCCAATGTCTACTACGCCCACCCGCTGCTGGATGCGATGGCCAGCGACCTGGGCATCAGCCGTGCCGCCATCGGCGGGGTGATCAGCGTGACCCAGGCGGGCAGCGCCCTGGCCCTTCTCGTGCTGGTGCCGCTGGGGGACCTGCTGGAGCGGCGCCAGCTGATGGCCGCGCAGTTGCTCCTGCTGGTCGGCTCGCTGCTGCTGGTCGCCCTCGCCCGCCAGCCGTGGCTGACCCTGCTGGGCATGCTCGGCCTCGGCCTGCTCGGCACGGCCATGACCCAGGGCCTCCTGGCCTTCGCCGCGAGCCTGGCCGGCGATGCGCAGCGCGGGCGCGTACTGGGGCTGGTGCAGGGGGGCGTGGTGGTCGGCCTGTTGCTGGCGCGCAGCCTGTCCGGGGCGATGGCGGACCTGGGCGGCTGGCGCGCGGTGTACCTGCTCTCGGCGCTGCTGATGGCGGCGCTGCTGCCGGTGCTCTGGCGGTGCCTGCCGGCACTGCGCAGCGAAGCCGGCCTGGGCTACCCGGCGCTGCTGCGCTCGATGTTCGTGCTGCTGCGCGAGGACCGCGTGCTGCAGGTGCGCGGCGTGCTGGCCCTGTTGCTGTTCACGGTGTTCAACCTGTTCTGGGCCGCGCTGGTGATGCCGCTGAGCGCTCCGCCCCTGTCGCTGAGCCCCGGGGCCATCGGCGCCTTCGGCCTGGTCGGGGTGGTGGGCGCGCTGGCGGCGGCGCGGGCCGGGCGCTGGGCCGATCGCGGCCAGGCGCAGCGTGCCAGCGGCCTGGCCCTGGCGCTGCTGGCGCTGGCCTGGGTGCCGCTGGCCTTCACCGGGCAATCGCTCTGGGCGCTGGTTCTCGGCATCCTCCTGCTGGACGCCGCCGGCCAGGCACTGCACGTGCTCAACCAGAGCCTGGTGCTGGGCGGCGGCAACCCCGCCCACGCCCGCCTGATCAGCCTCTACATGCTGTTCTACGCCGCCGGCAGCGCCCTCGGCGCGTTCGCCGCCACCCACCTCCATGCCCGGGCCGGCTGGCTGGGCGTGTGCCTGGCCGGCGGGGCGCTCAGCCTGCTGGCCCTGGCCTTCTGGTGGGCGACCCTGCCGGGCCGCAACGGCATCCGACACCATGTCTTGGGCAGGCAAAGCGGCATCAGGTAAACTGCCGCATCTTTTTGCACCCATAACGACTAGCCTGATGCCCACGACGTTCCACGAGATTCCCCGCGAGCGCCCGCTCACGCCCCTGCTCGACCGCGCGGTGACGCCGGACGAGCTGCGCCGGCTGGGCGAAGCCGAGCTGGAAACCCTGGCCGACGAACTGCGCCAGTACCTGCTCTATACCGTCGGCCAGACCGGCGGGCATTTCGGCGCCGGTCTGGGCGTGGTCGAGCTGACCATCGCCCTGCACTACGTCTTCGATACGCCCGACGACCGGCTGGTCTGGGACGTGGGCCACCAGGCCTACCCCCACAAGATCCTCACCGGTCGCCGCGAGCAGATGGGCACCCTGCGCCAGAAGGACGGCGTCGCCGCCTTCCCGCGTCGCAGCGAGAGCGAGTACGACACCTTCGGCGTCGGCCACTCCAGCACCTCCATCAGCGCCGCGCTGGGCATGGCCATCGCCGCCCGCATGCAGGGCTCGGGGCGCAAGTCCATCGCCGTGATCGGCGACGGCGCACTGACCGCCGGCATGGCCTTCGAGGCGCTGAACCACGCCTCCGACGTGCAGGCCGACATGCTGGTGATCCTCAACGACAACGACATGTCGATCTCGCGCAACGTCGGCGGCCTGTCCAACTACCTGGCCAAGATCCTCTCCAGCCGCACCTACGCGAGCATGCGCGAAGGCAGCAAGAAGGTGCTCTCGCGCCTGCCCGGCGCCTGGGAGATCGCCCGCCGCACCGAGGAATACGCCAAGGGCATGCTGGTTCCCGGCACCCTGTTCGAGGAACTCGGCTGGAACTACATCGGCCCCATCGACGGCCACGACCTGCCCACCCTGGTCGCCACCCTGCGCAACATGCGCGACCTCAAGGGCCCGCAGTTCCTCCACGTGGTGACCAAGAAGGGCAAGGGCTTCGCCCCGGCCGAGGCCGACCCCATCGGCTACCACGCCATCACCAAGCTGGAGCCGATCAACGCGCCGGCCGCACCGAAGAAGGCCTCCGGGCCCAAGTACTCCAACGTCTTCGGCCAGTGGCTGTGCGACATGGCGTCCCAGGACCCGCGCCTGGTGGGCATCACCCCGGCGATGAAGGAAGGCTCGGACCTGGTGGCCTTCGCCGAGCGCTTCCCCGATCGCTACTTCGACGTCGCCATCGCCGAGCAGCACGCCGTGACCCTGGCGGCCGGCATGGCCTGCGACGGCGCCAAGCCGGTGGTGGCGATCTACTCCACCTTCCTCCAGCGCGGCTATGACCAGCTGATCCACGATGTCGCGGTGCAGAACCTCGACGTGCTGTTCGCCATCGACCGCGCCGGCCTGGTGGGCGAGGACGGCCCGACCCACGCGGGCAGCTTCGACCTCTCCTACCTGCGCTGCATCCCCGGCATGCTGGTGATGACCCCGAGCGACGAGAACGAGCTGCGCCTGCTGCTGACCACCGGGCACCACTTCCCGGGCCCGGCGGCGGTGCGCTACCCGCGCGGCAGCGGCCCCAACGCCAGCATCGACAAGGAGCTGGTGCCGGTGGAGATCGGCAAGGCCGTGGTTCGCCGCCAGGGCTCCGGTGTCGCCATCCTCGCCTTCGGCGTGCAACTGGCCGAGGCCCTGCAGGTCGGCGAGACGCTGGACGCCACCGTGGTCGACATGCGCTTCGTCAAGCCGCTGGACGAGGCCCTGGTGCGCGAACTGGCCGGCAGCCACCAATTGCTGGTGACGGTCGAGGAAAACAGCGTGATGGGTGGCGCCGGCGCCGCCGTCAGCGAGTTCCTCGCCCGCGAGAACCTCCTGCTGCCCGTGCTGCACCTGGGCCTGCCGGACTACTACGTCGAGCACGCCAAGCCGGCGCAGATGCTCGCCGAGTGCGGCCTGGACGCCAGCGGCATCGAAGCCTCGATCCGCGAACGCCTGGCCTTGCTGGCGCGTTCCGCCAGCTAGACTGCCTTAACTGATCGCCGCGCCACCGGGCGCGGCGCTTGTTTGCCCGAGACACCCGGGCCCGGTCCCAGGCCGCCGCAGAGCGACCAGCCGAGCCCACCACGGGGAGCCCGCGACAGGCGGTGCCGGCTCCCGGCCCCAGGTGCAGGATGTCGTCGAGCGGCCCGAGAGTCGTCGACGCGGTGCGGGGGCGCGTGGCAACGGTGTCTCGTCGTACGACGTGTGTTGCGGAGGGGCTGCACCGTCAAGCACAGGCGATCACCGGTCGCGCAGTCGTTCTTGTCCCGCCCTTCTCGAAAGCCATGGACCTTTTGAGGAGACATCGATCATGCGTTCCCGTCTGGCCCTGGCCATCGCCATGGCCCCCTGCCTCGCGGCAGCCGAAGAAATCCCCCTGGACAGCCTCGACGCGCTGAAGAGCCCCTATGTGGTGGCCACGTCGGGCAACGCGCTGGAGCCCCGTTCCCAGGCCACCGCCGCCACCAGCATCTTCACCCGCAAGGACATCTCCCGGCTGAAGGTCAAGAGCGTGCCGGACCTGCTCACCCGTGTACCCGGCATGTCGGTCGCCCAGCAGGGCGGCCGTGGTAGCCGCACCAGCCTCTACCTGCGCGGCACCAACGCCAACCAGACGCTGGTGCTGATCGACGGCGTGCGCATCGGCTCGCTCTCCGATGGCCTGTCACGCCTCGAATACCTGAACCTGGAGCAGGTTGAACGCGTGGAGGTCACCCGCGGCGCCCGTTCCAGCCTCTACGGGTCGGATGCCATGGGCGGCGTCATCCAGGTGTTCACCCGCCGTGGCGAGGGCGCCGGCCTGGAGCCGCGCTTCGACTTCAGCCTCGGCGACAGCGACGAGAACGAGCACAGCCTGGGCCTCTCCGGCGGCGACGAGCGGACCCGCTTCGACCTGGGCGCCAGCCTGCTGGAGCTGCACAGCGACCGCACCGACGACATCGATGGCGCCAACACCGACGACGACACCTACCGCAACCGGGGCTTCAACCTGAGCCTGGAACACCGCCTCACCGAACAGTGGCGTGCCGGCCTCAACCTGCTGGACCAGCGCGGCAAGAGCGACCTCGACGAGAACGCTCTCTGGTACCCCGGCCAGCCCACCGACGAGTTCACCCTCAACAGCACCTCGGCGTTCCTGGAGGCGAACCTCGACCCGCGCTGGACCAGCCGCCTGCAACTGGGCCACGCGGAGAACAGGAGCCAGTTGGACACGGTGCGCAACTTCTTCACCACCCATCAGGAATTCGCCACCTATCGCGACTCGGTGGAATGGCAGAACACCTTGCGCCTGGACGAGCACCAGCAGGTGCTGCTGGGCGCCGAGTGGTACGAGGAGCGCCTGACCGCCAATCGCACGCTCAACGAGATGGAGCGCCGCAACCAGGCCTGGTTTGCCCAGCACCGCTATCGCGCCGCGCCCTTCGGCACCGAGCTGGGCCTGCGCCACGACAGCAGCGACCAGTACGGCAGCGAGGACAGCCTCAACGCCGCCCTGGACTTCGACCTGCCGATGTCCACCCAGCTGGTGCTGAGCTACGCCGAGGGCTTCCGCGTGCCCAACATGGTCGAGCTCTACCTGCCAGCGCCCTTCCAGCCCAACGGCAACCCGGACCTCGACCCCGAGCACTCGAAGACCTGGGAAGCCCAGTTGCGCGGTTCACACTACGACACCGACTGGAGCTTCGGCGTCTACCGCACCGACATCGAGGACCTCATCTCCCCGGTCCTGGACTTCAACCCCTTCTTCGTCAACGAGATGCGCAACGTCGGCAAGGCCCGCATCAACGGCATGGACCTCAGCGCATCCCGCGACTTCATGGGCTGGAACACCCACCTCAACCTGGGCCTGGTGGACCCGCGCGACCGCGACACCGGTCATACCCTGCCCGGCCGCTCCCGGCGCACCCTGGTGCTGGATGTGGACAAGAAATTCGGGGACTACAACTTCGGCTTCAGCTGGACGGGGGTTTCCAGCCGCTACGTGGACGCCGAGAACACCGAGAAGACCCCCGGCTACGGACGCATCGATATCCGTGCCGGCTGGAGCTTCCTCAAGGGCCTGAAGGTGGAGACCCGGGTCGAGAACATCGGCAACCGCCAGATCACCGAGCAGCGCTACGTCTCCAGTTCCAACCCCTCGTCGTCCTACCCCTTCGGCGATGGCACGCCAACCAGCAGCAACACGGTGAACGTCGTCGACCCGACCATCGAGCAGTACGGCGGCTACCAGGACGAAGGCCGCAAGGTGGTGATGACCCTCAAGTGGTCGCCGCAGTTCTAGTCAGGCCGCCTCGCCCGCGCTCACCCGCAGGCCGCCCTGCCGGCACGCCGCCACCAGGCGGGTCGCGCCGGGGGACGCCAGCAGGCACTCGGCCAGGGCCGGCTCCAGCAGCACCCGCACGCGCCGCCCCAGGTCACGGGCGCCGTAGCGCGGGTCATGGCCGAGGCAGAGCAGTTTGCGTGCGTCCTCTTGCAGCACCAGCGTGCGCCCCTGGCGGGCCAGGCGCTGGTTGAGGCGCGCCAGTTCGATGTCGAGCAAGGCCTCCAGGTGGTCCTCGCCGATGCGCTCGAAGCAGACGACGCGGTCCAGCCGGTTGAGGAACTCCGGGTCGAAGTGACGCTGCAAGGCCGCCTCCAGCACCCGCGCCTCGTTGCGGGGGGAAACCCCGAACAGGCGCCGCCAGCCCTGTGAATAACGCTCGCGGAACTGCCAGGCCTCCTGGGCGCCGATATTGCTGGTGAGGAAGATCAGGCTGTTGCGGAAGTCGATGCGCCGGCTGCCGGCGCTCAGGGTCAGCTGGCCGTGCTCCAGCACCCCGAGCAGGCTGCGCACCACTTCCCTGCCGGCTTTCTCCAGCTCGTCGAAGAGCACGATGCCGGGGCGGCCGAAGCTGCCCTGGATGGCCTCGGCGTCGAACAGCGTGGCGCCCTCCTTGCTGCCCACGTAGCCCGGCGGCGCCCCGGTGAGCGCGGCGGCGTAGTGTTCCTGGGCCAGGGTCTGCATGTCGATGCGGCAGAAGGCGTCGGCACGGCCATGGATGGCCAGCGCCAGCAGGCGCACCAGCTCGGTCTTGCCGACGCCGGTGGGGCCCATGAACAGGTTCACCGCCAGGGGCCGCTCGCGGTCGCCGATGTCCGCCTTGACCACCTTGAGCAGGGCCTCCACCGCCTCCAGCGCGGCGTCCTGGCCGACGATGCGGGTGCGCAGCAGCGCCATGACGGTGTCGGGCTCGAAGAGAAAGCGCGACTGCACGCGCGCCGCCGGCACCTCGCCGCGCCCCAGGTGCTCGCGGTTGTGCTCGATCAGGTCGTTGACGAAGGGCATCCCGGCTCCTCGGTTCAGGGAATCACGGGCGGCGGGCCGCCCCGTTCACGGAGCGCCGTCGCGCTAGCCCGCGACCTGTTCGCGCCCACCATGGGGCAGCTCGCCCACCGGGCAGTCGGCCACGCCGATGGTGCTGCGGGTGAGCGCTTCCACATCGTCGCGGGCCTTCTGTGCATCCAGCACCCAGGTGCGGTAGAACTCGAAGGGGCAATCGGCCACGCCACGGTCGCCATCGCCGGAGTTGTAGACCCCGGTGTAGCCCCGGTGCAGCAGCTTGAACAGGTGGTTCTGCGACTGGTCGTTGGCCCGCGCGTCGCGGATCTGCGAGACCGACAGCTGGGCGTACTGGATGCCCATCTCCTCCTCGCCGCATTCGCCGAGGGTGCGGCCGTCGAAACCGATGATCGCCGAGTGGCCGAAGTAGCTGTAGACGCCATCGAAGCCGGCGGCGTTGGCCACCGCCACGTAGCAGTTGTTGGCCCAGGCCATGGTCTTGGCCATCAGCACCTGCTGTTCCTTGGCCGGGTACATGTAGCCCTGGCAGCGCACGATCAGCTCGGCGCCCTTCATCGCGCAATCGCGCCAGATCTCGGGGTAGTTGCCGTCGTCGCAGATGATCAGGCTGATCTTCAGGCCCTTGGGCCCTTCGCTGACGTAGGTGCGGTCACCCGGGTACCAGCCCTCGATGGGGCACCAGGGGATGCACTTGCGGTACTTCTGCACGATCTCGCCACGGTCGTCGATCAGCACCAGGGTGTTGTAGGGCGCCTTGTGCGGGTGCTCCTCGTGGCGCTCGCCGGTGAGGGAGAAGATGCCCCAGGTCCCGGCCTCGCGGCAGGCGGCGGAGAAGATCGCCGTCTCCTCGCCGGGGATGCTGGCGGCGGTGGCCATCATCTCGTCGTGGTCGTACATGATCCCCATGGTGCTGTACTCGGGAAACACCACCAGGTCCATGCCGGGCAGGCCGAGCTTCATGCCCTTGATCATCTCGGCGATGCGCCGGGCGTTGTCGAGCACCTCGGCCTTGCTGTGCAGGCGCGGCATCTTGTAGTTGACGACGGCGACGCCGACGGTATCCGGGCTGCTGGAAATATCACCGTGACGCATGGGGTTCTCCTTCCGTTCAGTGGCTGATCATCCAGGGCCGCGCGCCGGGCTTGGTCTTCAACGCGTGGGGGTTGGCCAGGGTCGGCGCCAGGGGCTTGTTCGGCGTGCAGCAACCGCAGCCTTTCGGGTGCTTGCGGTTCTCGCGGTACTCCTCGACCGTCTGCGGCGCGTTGGCGCTGCGCTCGTTGGCGGCGATGGCGCGGCGCTGGCTGCCGGCCAGGGTGGCCAGGCCGGGTGCGGAGAGGATCACCCTCGGCGCCGGCTCGTCGCACACCGGGCAGGCGCAGGGGGCCTCGCGCTCGGCCATGGGCCGCAGGGCGGTGAAGTCGCCGCAGGTGGCGCAGTCGTATTCGTAGATGGGCATGCTCGGGTCCTCGTCTTCGTTCGATGTCCGCCGTCCCGGCGGGAGGTACGCCGTCCAGAGCAACCTCCCGCCGGGGCGGTGAACTCACTTGTCCGGCGCGATGGGCAGGTCGACGCTGCCGTCGAGGAAGCGGGTCGGGCCGGAGGCGTTGGGGTTGATGTCGAAGTCGAAGATTTCCGTCGGCAGCCAGAGCGTGGCGCAGGCGTTGGGGATGTCCACCACCCCGCTGATATGCCCCTGCACCGGTGCCGAGCCGAGCAGTGCATAACCCTGGGCCGGCGAGTAGCCGAACTTGGTCAGGTAGTTGATGGCGTTGAGGCAGGCCTGCTTGTAGGCGATGTTGACGTCCAGGTAGTGCTGCTTGCCGGACTCGTCCACCGAGATGCCTTCGAAGATCAGGTAGTTCTTGTAGGTGGGCACGATGGGGCTGGGCTTGAACACCGGGTTCTTGATGCCGTACTTGGCCATGCCGCCCTTGATCAGCTCGACCTTCATGTGCACCCAGCCGGCCATCTCGATGGCGCCGCAGAAGGTGATCTCGCCGTCGCCCTGGCTGAAGTGCAGGTCGCCCACCGAGAGGCCGGCGCCGTCGACGTAGACCGGGAAGAAGATCTTCGAGCCACGGGACAGGTCCTTGATGTCGCAGTTGCCGCCATGCTCGCGCGGCGGCACGGTGCGCGCGCCGGTCATGGCCGCCTTGTCGCGGGCCTCGCCGCGCAGCTTGCCCATGTGCGCGGTGGGCGCCATCGGCGGGTTGGCCAGGGGCGGCACGCGGGTCGGGTTGGTGTCGATCAGCGCCTGCTCGCGGCTGTTCCAGTCGGCGAGCATCTTGTGGTCCGGCAGGCAGCCGATCAGCCCGGGGTGGATCAGCCCGGCGAACTGCACGCCGGGGATGTGCCGGGAGCTGGTGAACAGGCCGTGGAAGTCCCAGATGGCCTTCTGCGCCATGGGGAAGTGGTCGGTGAGGAAGCCGCCGCCGTTCTGCCGCGAGAAGAAGCCGTTGAAGCCCCACAGCGAATCCGGCTTGGCGCCGATGTCCAGCAGGTCCACCACCAGCAGGTCGCCCGGCTCGGCGCCTTTCACCCCCACCGGGCCGGAGAGGTAGTGCACGGTGGAGAGGTCGACGTCGCGCACGTCCGAGGCGTCGTCGTCGTTCTTGATCGCGCCGGCGGTCCAGTCGTAGGTCTCGAGGATGAAGTCGTCGCCCGGGTTGACCCAGCAGGCCATGGGGATGTCGGGATGCCAGCGGTTGTGGATCTGTTCGTTCTCGGTGGCGGCCTGGTTGAGGTCGACCTTGATCAGCGTTTCGGTCATGTCAGTGCTCCTTGGGACCCTGCGTTGGACGGGCGGTCTGGGCCGCGCTGGGAGCTAGTCTTGGCCGCCTGGCCGGGATCGGGAATACGTCGAATTACGTAGGTGGGAAGCGGCCGGGCAGGCGCGCGAAAGCCGTCGCCCGTGCGCGGGCACGGGGACGGGGACGGCGTGGCGGGGATTGCGGGCCGCAGCCCGGCTGCGGACTACACCGACAGGTAGCGGCTGATGGTGGCCTCGTCGACCCGGTCGCGGGTTTCCTCGATGACGAAGCGGCCCTTCTCGATCACCAGGAAGCGGTCGGCGATCTCCAGGGTGAAGGACAGCACCTGCTCGGAGACGACGATGGTCAGGTCGCGCAGGGTGCGGATCTCCTTCAGGCTGCGGGCGATGTCCTTGATGATCGACGGCTGGATGCCCTCGGTGGGTTCGTCCAGCAGCAGCACCTTGGGGTTGGTGGCCAGGGCGCGGGCGATGGCCAGCTGTTGCTGCTGGCCGCCGGAGAGGTTGCCGCCCTTGCGCGAGCGCATGTCGTGGAGCACCGGGAACAGCGCGTAGAGGTCGTCCGGAACCTGGCCGTTGGCCGAGGCCGGCAGGCCGGTCTGGATGTTCTCCAGCACCGTCATGTGGGAGAAGATCATCCGCCCCTGGGGCACGTAGGCGATGCCGCGCTCAACGCGCTGGTGGGTCTCCAGGGCGGAGATATCCCGGCCGTCGACGCGCACCTCGCCGCCCCATTGCGGGAGGATGCCCATCAGGCTCTTGAACAGGGTGGTCTTGCCCATGCCGTTGCGCCCCATGACGGCGACGATCTCCTGCCTGGCCACGTCCAGGTCGAGGTCGTGGAGGATCTGGCTCTGGCCGTAGCCCGAGGTGAGCTTGCTGATCTGGAACATGCTGGACTCCATTGATGGCTGGCCCGGGGCTCAATGCCCCAGGTACACCTCGATCACCTTCGGGTTGCTCTGCACCGCCTCCATGCTGCCTTCGGCCAGGACCTTGCCCTGGTGCAGCACGGTGACCTTGTGGGCGATGCTCTTGACGAACTCCATGTCGTGCTCGATGACCAGCACCGAGCGCCCCTGGCTGATGCGCTTGAGCAGCTCGGCGGTCTGCGCGCGCTCGCTGACGCTCATGCCCGCCACCGGCTCGTCGAGCATCAGCAGCTCCGGGTCCTGCATCAGCAGCATGCCGATCTCCAGCCACTGCTTCTGGCCGTGGGAGAGCAGGTCGGCCTGGCGGTGCAGGTGTTCGCTGAGGAAGATTTCCCCGGCCACCGCCTCGACCCGGGCGATGACCTCGGCACTGCGCTTGAAGAACAGCGCGCCGAGCACCTTGCGCCCGGCCGGGTAGGACATCTCCAGGTTCTCGAACACCGTGAGGTTCTCGTAGATGGAGGGGTTCTGGAACTTGCGCCCGACGCCGGCACGGACGATGTCGTACTCGCGCATGCGGGTCAGCTCGCGGCCGTCGAACTGGATGCTGCCGGCGGTGGCGCGGGTCTTGCCGCAGATCAGGTCGAGCACAGTGGTCTTGCCGGCGCCGTTGGGGCCGATCACCACCCGCACCTCGTTGCGGTCCAGGTAGAGGTTGAGGTCGTTGACCGCCTTGAAGCCGTCGAAGGACACCGTCAGGCCCTCGATGGCCAGCACCGGTTTCGGGCTTTCGAATCCGCTCGGGCTCATGGTGTGCGCTCCAGTTCACGGGGGGTGCTCGGGGCCGGGCTCGGGCTCGCGGCGGGCGTCGCCACAGGTGCGGCGGGTGCCTTGGCGCGCGTGGCCAGCAGGCGCTCCAGGCGCGGGCGGCCGTGGCTCTGCCAGAGCCCGGCGAGGCCGTTGGGGAAGTACATGACCACGGCGATGAACAGGCCGCCCATCAGGTACAGCCACAGCTCGGGGAAGCTCTCGGAGAAGTAGGTCTTGCCGTAGTTCACCAGCAGCGCGCCGTACACCGCGCCGAGCAGCGACATGCGCCCGCCGACGGCGGCGAAGATGACCATCTCGATGGACGGCACGATGCCGACGAAGCTCGGCGACATGAAGCCCACCTGCAGGGCGAACATGGCCCCGCCTATGGCCGAGAAGCCGGCGGCCACGCAGAACACGAAGATCTTGAAGCTGGCCACGTCGTAGCCGGAGAAGCGCACCCGTTCCTCCTTGTCGCGCATGGCCATGAGCAGGCGGCCGAGCTTGGAGGCGAGGATGAACTTGCCGATGACGATGCAGCCCAGCAGCAGGAAGGCGCTGACGAAGTAGAGGATGAGCTTGGCGCCATCGGTGCGGATGTCCCAGCCCATCAGGGTCTTCAGGTCGGTGATGCCGTTGACCCCGCCCGTGAGCCCCTGCTGGCCGATGATCAGCACCGTGAGGATCATGGCGATGGCCTGGGTGACGATGGAGAAGTACACATCGCCCACCCGCCGCTTGAACATCGCCAGGCCGATCACCGCCGCCAGCAGCATGGGCACCGCCAGCACCGCGACGAGGGTGAAGCCGAAGCTGTGGAAAGGCTGCCAGAGCAGCGGCAGCTCGGTGATCTGGTTCCAGTCCATGAAGTCCGGGATGCCGGGGGTGGACTGGATCCTGGTGCTCTCCGGGTCGGAGGCCTCCAGCTTGAGGAACATCGCCATGCAGTAGCCGCCGAGGCCGAAGAACACCCCCTGGCCGAGGCTGAGGATGCCGCCGTAGCCCCAGCACAGCACCAGGCCGACGGCGACGAAGGCGTAGGTCAGGTACTTGCCGACCATGTTCAGGCGGAAGGCATCCAGCGCCAGCGGGAACACCACGAGGATCAGCACGGCGAGGATCAGCAGGCCGATGGTGCCCTGCCGCCCGCCGAGGAGTTTGTCGATTGCGTTCATCTGCCGCCCCTCATTTACGGACTTTGATGGAGAAGAGCCCCTGGGGGCGCAGCATCAGGATCAGGATCACCGCCGACAGGGTCAGCACCTTGGCCATCGAGCCGCTCATGAAGAACTCCGAGATGGATTGCGTCTGGGCGATGGTGAAGGCCGAGGCGATGGTGCCGAACAGGCTCTGCGCGCCGCCGAAGACCACCACCAGGAAGGTGTCGACGATGTACAGCGAACCCGCCGTCGGGCCGGTGGAGCCGATGGTGGTGAAGGCCGCGCCGGCCACCCCGGCCACGCCGCAGCCGAGGGCGAAGGTCATGCGGTCGACCCGCTTGGTGTTGATGCCCACCGCGCGGCTCATCACCCGGTTGAGCATGGTGGCGCGCACCTGCAGGCCCCAGCGCGAGCGGTAGAGCATGAGGAAGAGGGTGGCGGTGAGCAGCACCGTGAGCCCCATGACGAACAGGCCGTTGCGCGGGATGTCGATGCTCTCGGTGGGGTTGAACGAGCCCATCAGCCACTCCGGCAGGGTGGCGCTGACCTCGCGCGCGCCGAAGATCGAGCGGAACGCCTGCTGCATCACCAGGGACAGGCCCCAGGTGGCCAGCAGGGTGTCCAGCGGGCGCTGGTAGAGCTTGCTGATCATCGCCCACTCCACCAGCCAGCCGATGGCCCCGGCGATGAAGAACGACAGCACGATGGCGAAGAAGAAGTAGTAGGGCTGCATCGCCGGCGCGTAGTGGGTGGTCAGCGCGGACAGCAGGTAGGTGGTGTAGGCACCGATGGTGAGGAACTCGCCGTGGGCCATGTTGATCACGCCCATCTGGCCGAAGATGATCGCCAGCCCCAGGGCCATCAGCAGCAGGACGCAGAACACCGACAGCCCGTTGAAGCCCTGCATGGCCGCAATGGCGCCGAACTCAGATAGCCATTCCATAAGGTTCTCCGGAAGCGGGCGACAGCCTCGCCGCCCGCCGGGGTTTGGATTCAGGGTGGAACGGGGGTCGGAAAAATCCCGACCCCACTTCAGGCTTCAAGCTTCAAGCTGCTTCTCGCTTCTCGCTTCTCGCTTGCCTCTTGCAGCTTGAAACTTGCCGCTTGCCGCTCCCCACTCACTGATACCCCTTGGGGAAGGGATTGGGTTCGATCAGGCCGGACTCGTAGACCACCTTGAACTGGCCGTCGGCCTGGACCTCGCCGATGCGGGTCTTGCTCCACAGGTGATGGTTGTCGTGGACCTTCACGTAGCCTTCCGGCGCGGTGGTCAGCTCGATGCCCGGGGAGGCGGCGACCACCTTGTCGACGTCGAAGCTGCCGGCCTTCTCCACGGCGGCCTTCCACAGCCACGGGCCGAGGTAGGCGGCCTGGGTCACGTCGCCGATCACCGCGTCCTTGCCGTACTTGGCCTTGAAGGCTTCGACGAAGGCCTTGTTGTTGGGGTTGTCCAGGCTCTGGAAGTACTTCATGGAGGCGTAGAAGCCGGCCATGTTCTCGCCGCCGATGCCGAGCAGTTCATCCTCGGTCACCGAGAGGGTCAGCAGGGTCTGCTTGGCGGCGGTCACGCCGGCGGCCTTCATCTGCTTGTAGAAGGCGACGTTGGAGCCGCCGACCACGGCGGCGAAGACCACGTCGGGCTTCTTCAGCTTGACCTTGTTGATCAGCGAGCCGAACTGGGTGTTGCCCAGCGGGTAGTACTCCTCGCCCACCACCTTGCCGCCGAGCACGTTCTCGATGTGCTTGCGGGCGATCTTCATCGAGGTGCGCGGCCAGATGTAGTCGGAGCCGATCAGGTAGAAGGTCTTGGCGCCCTTCTCCTTGGCCACCCAGTCCAGGCCGGCGAGGATCTGCTGGGTCGCCTCCTGGCCGGTGTAGATGACGTTCTTCGACTGCTCCAGGCCCTCGTAGAAGGTCGGGTAGTAGAGCAGGCCGTTCTCCTTCTCGAACACCGGCAGCACGGCCTTGCGCGAGGCCGATGTCCAGCAGCCGAAGACGGTGGCGACCTTGTCGTTCACCAGGAGCTTCTTGGCCTTCTCGGCGAAGGTCGGCCAGTCGGAGGCGCCGTCTTCCTGGATGATCTTGATCTGCCGGCCGAGGATGCCGCCTGAGGCGTTGATCTGCTCGATGGCCAGGCGCTCGGCCTGGATCGAGCCGGTCTCGGAGATGGCCATGGTGCCGGTGGCCGAGTGCAGCTGGCCCACGGTCACTTCGGTGTCGGTCACCGCCAGGCCGGTGGTGTTGGCGTCGGCGGCCACCGCCAGCTGGCCGAATACCGCTGCGGCCATCAGCGACAGCGCGGCGGCGCCCAGCGCCAGCCGGCGCGGAAGAAAGCGTTTCGCACCCGTCATCAAGCTTGAATCCATGGTCCTGCTCCTCTGTGGTTGGCGTGGTCGGCTCGCCTTGCGGGTACCGGCCTCGGTTCGGGGCAAGGATGCGTTCGGCCAGGGGGCGGGGGTATACGCACATTGACGTAGCGGCATACGTCATCTGACGTAGTGGCCGCTGCGCCAGCTTGGGGCATGCTGCGCTCGCAGACAGGCGCAAGGACGTGCGCGCGATGACGCAGCCAACCCGGGAGGGCCGTGCCAGAGCGGTGCGCACCCGGCTCGGGGGCGGGGCATGGAAGTTGCTGCACACGCCCACCGCCGCCCAGGAGCGCCGCCGTGCAACAGACCGGTACGCAACGCATCGCCAAGATCCGCCGCGACTACAACAGCTGGGTCGCCGACGAGACGCTGGAGGACTACGCGCTGCGCTATACGCCGCGCTCGTTCCGCAAATGGTCGGAGCTGCGCATCGCCAACACCGCCCTCGGCGCCGTGTCCTTCCTCGCCCTGGAAGCCATAGGCGGTGCCCTGGCCATCAGCTACGGCTTCACCAACACCCTGTGGGCGGTGCTGGCGGTGAGCCTGGTGATCTTCCTCACCGGCCTGCCCATCAGCTACTACGCCGCGCGCTACGGCGTGGACATGGACCTGCTCACCCGTGGCGCCGGCTTCGGCTACATCGGCTCCACCATCACCTCGCTGATCTACGCCAGCTTCACCTTCCTGTTCTTCGCCCTGGAGGCGGCGATCATGGCGCTGGCCCTGGAGCTGTACTTCGGCATCCCGCTGGCGCTGGCCTACGTCATCTGCTCGGTGATCATCATTCCCCTGGTGGCCTTCGGCATCACCCTGATCAACCGCCTGCAGATGTGGACGCAGCCGGTGTGGCTGGTGCTGCTGTTGCTGCCCTACGCCTTCGTCATCGCCAGGAATCCCGGGGCGCTCGGCGACCTGGCCAGCTTCGCCGGGCGCGAGGGCGAGGCCGGCACCTTCAACCCGCTGCACTTCGGCGCCGCCTGCACCGTGGCCCTGGCGCTGGTGACGCAGATCGGCGAGCAGGTGGACTACCTGCGCTTCCTGCCGCAGAAGACCCGTGCCAACCGCAAGCGCTGGTGGGCGGCGATGCTCCTGGCCGGCCCCGGCTGGATCATCCCCGGCGCGCTGAAGATGCTCGGCGGCGCCTTCCTCGCCTTCCTCGCCCTGCAGCACGAGATCCCCCTGGAACGGGCCGCCGAGCCGACGCAGATGTACCTGGTGGCCTTCAACTACGTGTTCGCCTCGCCGCAATGGGCGCTCGGCGCCATGGTGCTGTTCGTCATCGTCAGCCAGGTGAAGATCAACGTCACCAACGCCTACGCCGGCTCCCTGGCCTGGTCGAACTTCTTCGCCCGCATCACCCACAGCCACCCCGGCCGCGTGGTCTGGCTGGTGTTCAACGTGGCCATCGCGCTGATGCTGATGGAGCTGGGCGTGTTCGAGGCCATCGAGCAGGTGCTGGGGCTCTACGCCAACATCGCCATCGCCTGGATCGGCGCCCTGGTGGCGGACCTGGTGATCAACAAGCCGCTGGGCCTGTCGCCGCGGCACATCGAGTTCAAGCGCGCGCACCTCTACGACATCAACCCGGTGGGCGTCGGCGCCATGCTGATCGCCTCGCTGCTCTCGGTGCTGGCCCATGCCGGGCTGCTCGGCAGCCTCGCCCAGGCGGCCTCGCCCATGGTGGCGCTGGTCTCGGCGATGGCGGTGGCGCCGCTGCTGGCCTGGTTCACCGGCGGGCGCTACTACATTGCCCGGGAGAGCGACCCCGAGCTGCTCCACCCGCTGCGCGGGAAGGTCGCCTGCACCCTGTGCAGCAACGATTTCGAGCGCGAGGACACCGCCTTCTGCCCGGCCTACGGCGCGCCCATCTGCTCCCTGTGCTGCTCGCTGGACGCCCGCTGCGGCGATGCCTGCAAGCCCCGGGCGCGGCTCTCGGAGCAGTTCGACGACCTGGTGCGCTGGCTGCTGCCCAACGCCTCGGTGCCGCGCCTGCACACGCGCCTGGCCCATTACCTGGGGGTGCTGGCGGTGATCGTGATCCTGCTGTTCTGTGCCCTGGCGCTGATCTACAGCCAGGTGTCCCAGGGCCTTGAACACGCCCCGGCGGACGCCGCGCAGACGCTCTACCAGGCCTTCCTCAAGGCCTTCCTGACCCTCTCGCTGTTCGCCGCGATACTCGCCTGGTGGGTGGTGCTGACCCGCGAGAGCCGCCACGTGGCGCTGGAGGAGTCGAACCGCCAGACCACCCTGCTGATGCAGGAGATCGAGGCCCACCGCAAGACCGACGAGGCGCTGCAGAAGGCCAAGGAAGCCTCGGAGGCGGCCAACGCGGCGAAGAGCCGCTACGTCACCGGGCTGTCCCACGAGCTGCGCACGCCGCTCAACAGCATCCTCGGCTACACCCAGATCCTGCAGCGCGACGGCCTCACCCCCGAGCCGCACAAGGAGGCCCTGGCGACCATCTTCCGCAGCGGCTCGCACCTGCTGTCGCTGATCGACGGGCTGCTGGACGTGGCCAAGATCGAGGCCGGCAAGCTGCAACTGGAGCCCAGCGAGATCCCCTTCCCCGAATTCCTCCAGCAGTTGCAGCACATGTTCAGCCCCCAGGCCGAGGAGAAGGGCCTGGCCTTCCGCTACGAGCCCAGCGGGCGCCTGCCGGTGGTGGTGCGCGGCGACGAGAAGCGCATCCGCCAGATCCTCATCAACCTGCTGGGCAACGCCGTGCGCTTCACCGAGAGCGGCGAGGTGCGGCTGCGGGTCAGCTACCTGCGCGAGACCGCCACCTTCGAGATCATCGACACCGGCATCGGCATCGCGCCGGACCAGATCGAGCGCATCTTCCAGCCCTTCGAGCGGGGCGACCCGCTGCGCCAGGACAACGGCGTCGGGCTCGGCCTGACCATCACCCGCATGCTCATCGCGCTGATGGGCGGCGACATCCGCGTGCACAGCCGGCCGGGCCAGGGCACCTCGTTCCAGGTGCGCCTGTTCCTGTCCGAGGTGCGCGTGCCGCAGGCGGTGGTGCACGTCGAGCACGACATCATCGGCTACCAGGGCGCGCGCCGCCGCGTGCTGCTGGTGGACGACCATATCGAGCACCGCCGCGTGCTGGCCGGCATGCTGGGGCCGCTGGGCTTCGAGATCGTCCAGGCCGCCGACGGCCAGGAGGCGGTGCGCCAGGTGGCCCTGCTGCACCCGGACCTGATCCTCATGGACCTGTCGATGCCGCACATGGACGGCTGGGAGACCAGCCGCCTGATCCGCCGCAACGTGCAGTCACGGGCCCCGATCATCGTCATTTCCGCCAACGCCTTCGCCGACGACCGCGAGCGCAGCGTGGCGGCCGGCTGCAACGACTACCTGGCCAAGCCGGTGCACACCCCGGCCCTGCTGGAGAAGATCAAGGAGCACCTGGGCCTGGAATGGCTCAAGCGCCCGCCCGTGGCCCCCTGCACCGAAGCGGACGGCGCGCGGCCCTCGCCCGCCGCCCTGGAGGCACTGCGCGAGCTGAGCGAGATGGGCTACGTCAAGGGCATCCTCGAGCGCCTGGACGCCATCGAGCGCGAGGAACCCGGGTGCGCCGCCTTCCTCGCCGGCATGCGCCAGCGCGCGCGGCGCTTCCAGCTCAACGAGTTCAATGCGCTGCTGAAAGCGGCCGGCAGCCCCACCCCCCGCGTCGACCTGGCGCACGAACAGACAGGAGGAGCCCATGCACAGCCCGAGCCGTGACGACGCCGTGGTGCTGATCGTCGACGACACCCCGGACAACCTCGCCCTGCTCAGCGATGCCCTCGACGCCGCCGGCTACAGGGTGCTGGTGGCGCTGGACGGCGCCAGCGCCCTGGAGCGCGCCCGGCGCAGCCAGCCGGACGTGATCCTGCTGGACGCGATGATGCCGGGCATGGACGGCTTCGAGACCTGCCGGCAGCTCAAGGCCAGCGGCGAGACGGCGGACATCCCGGTGCTGTTCATGACCGCGCTGACCGAGAGCGAGCATGTGGTGGAGGGCTTCGCCGCCGGCGGCATCGACTACGTGACCAAGCCGATCAAGCCCGACGAGGTGCTCGCCCGCGTCGCCGCCCACCTGCGCACCGCCCGCGCCCTGCAGGCCGTGCGCAACGCACCGGCGCCACGCCCGGCGCTGGACGACGAGCAGACCCAGGAGGCGCTGGCCTCGCGCTTCCAGCTCACCGGCCGGGAAATGGAGGTGCTGCACTGGGTGGCCTGCGGCAAGACCAACCGCGACATCGGCGACATCCTCGGCCTCAGCCCGCGCACGGTGAACAAGCACCTGGAGCACGTCTACGTGAAGCTGGGCGTCGAAACCCGCACCGCTGCGGCGGCGGTGGCCATGTCCGCCAGCCGCTGACACCTTCCGTAGGATGGCGTAGAGCGCAGCGAAACCCATCGATCAAGGCTCGGCGCCAGGAATGGATGGAGGAAAAAGGTCACCCCCTCCGCCAGTCCGATCTCGGCGGCTCAGTGGGCGCTGGCAAGGCGCTCGCAGAGCTTGCGCGTGGCGTCGAGCATCTGGAAGCTGGGGCGCTCCAGGCCGCGGTCGGGCACCGGCCACACCTGGCCGGCGGCGACGGCGGGGAGCTGCGGCCAGGCCTGCCAGGCGGCGGCCTGGGCCGGTTCGCTGACGAGGATGACCCGTGGCTGGCGCTGCAGGATGGACTCGATGCTGACCTGGGGCGCCGGCAGGCGCTGGTCGGCGAAGACGTTCTCGGCGCCGCAGACGCGCAGGGCGTCGCTGACGATCTGCCGCCCGCCGAGGGTGTACAGCGGCTTGTCCCACACCTGGTAGAACACCGCCAGCGGCACCTCGCGGTGGTATTTCCCGCGCAGCTCCGCCAGCCCCGCAGCGAAGCGCTGGCTCAGGGCACGGCCCTGTTCGGCGCGCCCCACGCGCTGGCCGACTTCGGCAAAGACCCCGGCCAGGTCATCCAGTTGCCGGGGCTCCACCCGCAACTGCTCGATGGGAGTAAGCCTGAGCTGCTCACGCCCGGCGGCGCCGACGCTGTCGGGCCACAGCAGCACCAGATCGGGTTTCAGCGCCAGCAGGCTTTCGATCTCCAGCTGGCCGTAGCGGCCGACGCTGGGCAGGTCGGCCAGAGCGGCCGGGCGCTCGCCGCCATCGAGCACGCCCACCAGCAGGTCGCCGGCGTCGAGTTCGAGCATGATTTCGGTCAGGGAGGGGGCGAGGCTGACGACGCGCAGCTGCGCCGTCGCCGGCAAGGCCAGGCACAGCAGCACAGCGCCGAGCAGGCCGCGCATCAGCCCAGCTGGCGGGGTATGCGGTAGAGGCTGAAGATCACCACGCTGCCAAGGGCCAGCAGCACCAGGGCCACGGCGTTGAGGCCGGCGAACACGGCCACCGCACCGATCCAGGCCGGCAGGCCGGCGCCGAGGAAGGCGACGCGACGGGCGCGGGCCAGGGCGATCCAGGCGGCGGGCTCTTCCTCGCTGTCGAGGGCTTCCTCGGTGGCGATCAGGGCGCGCTTGTAGCCGCGAAACAGCGGCAGGCTGATGAACATGGAGATCAGCGCCGCCAGGAACAGCGGCATCTCCAGGGCGGGGAACACCGGCTCGCCGGGGCCGAACAACAGGTTGAGCACGAACAGCGGGGCCAGGGCGATGGCGAGGTAGGCCCACCATTCCAGGCCCAGCTTGCGGCGCACCTGGTTGCGGGTCATAGCTCGACTTCACCCTGGTGCAGGCTGCCGAGCATGTGGCCGAGCTTGCCGGCCTTGGTCGCCAGGTACTTCCTGTTGTGCGGGTTGAGGCCGGTCTGCAGCGGCACGCGTTCGGCGACGCGGATGCCGAAGCCTTCGAGGGCCTTCACCTTGCGCGGGTTGTTGGTCATCAGCTTGATGCCGGAGATGCCCAGGTGGTCGAGCATCGGCAGGCAGATGGCGTAGTCGCGCTGGTCGGCACCGAAGCCCAGGCGCTCGTTGGCCTCGACCGTGTCGGCACCGCCGTCCTGCAGTTCGTAGGCGCGGATCTTGTTCAAGAGGCCGATGCCACGGCCTTCCTGACGCAGGTAGAGCAGCACGCCACGGCCTTCCTCGGCGATGGCGCGCAGGGCGGCCTCGAGCTGGAAGCCGCAGTCGCAGCGCAGGCTGAACAGGGCGTCGCCGGTCAGGCATTCGGAATGCAGGCGACCGAGCACCGGGGCGCCATCGGCGAATTCGCCCATGGTCAGGGCGACGTGTTCCTTGCCGCTGGCCTGGTCGAGGAAGCCGTGCATGGTGAACAGGCCGAAGGGCGTGGGCAGTTGGGAGGCGGCGACGAAGACGACGGACACCACGGATCTCCTGGGATTTCGAAAGGCCGGCATTGTATCAGCAGCATTAACCGGCCGGTCAGACTGAATAGTTGGGGATAAGGATCGAAACGCTAGGACCATCGCGCCCGCGAGGCCCGCCGAACCTCGCCTAGATCTTCGATTCCAGCAGCAGCACGCCCTGGTCCTCGCGCCAGCGCACGCGGTTGAGGAAGCTCATGCCCAGCAGTACGTCGACGGGCGCGTCGCCCTCGACCACGGCGCCTTCGACGCCGAGCACTTCCAGCGGCCCGACCTTGACCCGGTCGAAGACCACCCGCCAGGCACGCACGGTGCCGGAGGCGGTGCTGGCGGTCATGGGCTTGCCGGTGACGCGGTAGTCGAGGCCGAGGATGCGCGCCTGGTTCTCGCTCATGGCGACGGTGGAGGCACCGGTGTCGACCATGAACTGCACCGGGTGGCCGTCGATGGCGCCGGCCACCATGAAGTGGCCGTTGTTGCCACGGGCGATGCTCATCTGGGTCTTCTGCGGGGCGCTGGCGCCGGCCTGGTTGTACTCGCGGGACAGTTCGTAGGTGCGCTCGATGCCGCCCACGCGCAACACGGCGCCCCGGCTGCTGGCACTGACCACCTCGACGCCGCCGGGGCCGGTCTGGCCGACCTTCACCAGCTTGCGCTGGCCGTCGACGCTGATCACCGCAGCGTTGGGGAAGAGGCCGACCACCTGCACCTGGGGTTCGGCGTGGAGGGCGCCGCAGTACGCCAGCAGCAGGCCGGCGCCGAGCAGATCAAGGCGACGCATGGGTGTTCTCCGGTTCCGGGTCGAAGGGATAGGGCTGGCCCCAGTGGGCGAATACGGCTCGCAGCTCGCCGCTGCGCACCAGGCGCGCCATGCGCTCGTCGAACAGCGCGGCGAACTCGCGCCCCCGGGCCGTGTCGCCGAAGCCGACATAGAGCTTGAGCTGGGTCAGGAAGGTGACGCGGTACTTCTCGGGGGTCGGGCTCTGGCGCAGCACATCGTCGACCTCGGTGCGCGCGTCGATGTAGTAGTCGGCGTGATCGAGGTCGAGCATGGACAGGATACCGCCCCGGCGCTCGATTTCCTTGAAGTGGGTCAGGTTCGGCAGATAGCGCTCGTATCCGTAGCCACGCACCCACACCAGGCGGTACTGCCCGAGCCCGGCCAGGGTCGGCACCGGCGAGCCGCGCAGGGCCAGGGCGCTGATGCGGTCGGCGTCGTAGTTCCAGCGGGGGTAGACGGCCCAGGGCACCTCGCCACGGTAGGAGCCGACCCAGGCGTCCGCCTCGCCGCGCTTCACCAGGCCGATGGAGCGGGTGTAGGGCACGGAGCGGATGCGCAGGCGCACGCCGACCGGCTCGAAGACCTTGCGCAGGACGTCCCAGCCGAGGCCGGTGCCGTCGGCCTCGGTGTGCGCGGCCCAGACTTCCGAGGCGATCACCACTTCCGCCGTGCCCGCCCCGGGCGTGTCGCCCGGCACGTCCGTGGCCAGCGCCCAGGGCGCCACCATCATCGCCAGCAGACCGATCAACCAGCCGCGCATCTTCACTCCCGCTCCGCTCCCGAAACGTGCCTGCCTGGGCGGGCTAGCCCACGCCCCAGACGATCAGTTGCATCGCCAGCCAGGCGAAGACGCCGGCCAGCACGTCGTCGAGCATGATGCCGACGCCGCCATGGACATGCCGGTCGATCCAGCGGATCGGCCAGGGCTTGAGGATGTCCATGAACCTGAATACCAGGAAGCCTAGCAGCAGCCACTGCCACCCTTCGGGCACCAGCCAGAGGGTGATCCACATGCCGACCATTTCGTCCCAGACGATGCCCTCGTGGTCATGCACGCGCAGGTCGTCGGCGACCTTGCCGCACAGCCAGAAGCCGAACAGCATGGTCAGCCCGAGCATCAGCCAGTAGCCCCAGTCGGGCAGCATCTGCCAGAGCGGGATGAACGGCAGCGCCACCAGCGAGCCCCAGGTGCCGGGGGCCTTGGGCAGGGTCCCGGAGCCGAAACCGAAGGCGAGGAAATGCCAGGGGTTGCGCCAGACCGAGGGCGGGACCGGCTGGGCCGGCGCTTGCTGCGGATGATCAGTCACCTTGACTCCCGAAATGTTGAAAGCCCCGTGCCGGCGGCCGGATGTCCGTGCCGTCGGCGTCGAGCAGGTGCACGCCTGCGCCGGCCTCGACGCGGCCGATCACGGTGACCCCTGGCCAGGCGGCCTGCAGGGACGCCAGGTGCTGCGGCGGCAGGGTGAAGGCCAGGCGGTAGTCGTCGCCACCGGCCAGGGCATGGTTCAGGGCCGGCTCGCGCGGATAGAGCGCACGCAGGCCGGCGGAGAGCGGCAGGCGCTCGCGCTCCACCACCAGTGCGACAGCGGAGGCGGCAGCGATGTGCCCGCAATCGGCGAGCAGGCCATCGGAAATGTCCAGCGCCGCGCTGGCCTTGCCCCGCAGGGCGAGGCCGAGGCCGATCTGCGGCGGCGGCGACCAGTAATGGGCGAGCAGCGCACGGGCCTCGTGGCTGTCGTCTTCACGCTCGCCGAGCACCAGGGGCAAGGCGCCGGCACCGTCGCCCAGGCTGCCGCCGACGCAGAGCAGGTCGCCGGGGCGGGCGCCTGCGCGGGTCAGGGCCTGGCCGGCGGGCACGCGGCCGAACACGGTGAGGGTCAGGCTCAAGGGGCCACGGGTGGTGTCGCCGCCGATGAGGGCGATGGCGCAGTCGCGAGCCATGGCGTCGAGGCCACGGGCGAGGCCTTGCAGCCAGTCCGCATCGGCGGCCGGCAGGGTCAGGGCGAGGGTGAAGCCGACGGGCGTGGCGCCCATGGCGGCCAGGTCGCTGACGGAAACCGCCAGGGCGCGCTGGCCGAGCAGGAAGGGGTCGCACAGGACGGGGAAGTGCACCCCGGCGACCAGGGTATCGGTGGAGACCGCCAGCTGTTCGCCGGCGGGGAGTTGCAGCAGGGCGCAGTCGTCGCCGATGCCGAGCGCGATGCCCTCGCCGGCCGCTGCACAGGCAGCGGCGACGAAGTAGCGGCGGATCAGCTCGAACTCACCCATTCATCGGTCAGCGCTTGGCGCCACGGACCTCGGCGGCACGCAGCAGCGGTGCCAGCTTGTCGAGGACACCGTTGACGAACTTGTGCCCGTCGGTGGCGCCGAAGACCTTGGCCAGCTCGATGCCTTCGTTGATCACCACGCGGTAGGGCACGTCGATGCGGTTGCGCAGCTCGTAGGTGGAGAGGCGCAGCACGGCGAGCTCGACCGGGTCGACCTCGGCCAGGGGACGGTCCAGGCAAGGCGTGAAGGCCTCGTCGATCTCGGTCACCTGGCGCGGTACGCCGTGGAGGATCTCGTGGAAGTAGGCACCGTCGACGGCCGCGAAATCGTTGTCGACGCGGAACTGCGCCTCGATCTCGTTGAGCGGCTGGCGGGCGATGTGCCACTGGTACAGGGCCTGGACGGCCAGGCTGCGGGCCTGGCGACGGGCGGCGGTCTTGCCCTTGGCTACGGGCTTCTTGCCTTCGTCCGGGTTGTCGATGTCGCTGTTGAAACTCACTTGGCCTCCAAGGCCGCCAGCAGGCTGACCATTTCGAGGGCGGACAGGGCGGCTTCGGCGCCCTTGTTGCCGGCCTTGGTGCCGGAGCGTTCGATGGCCTGCTCGATGGAGTCGACCGTCAGCACGCCGAAGGCGACCGGTACGCCGAACTCCATGGACACCTGGGCCAGGCCCTTGGTGCACTCACCGGCGACGTATTCGAAGTGCGGGGTGCCGCCACGGATCACGGCGCCAAGGGCGATGATCGCGGCGTATTCGCCGCGCTGGGCGACTTTCTGCGCCACCAGCGGGATCTCGAAGGCACCCGGTGCACGGATGATGGTGATGTCGCTTTCATTCACGCCGTGGCGTACCAGGGCGTCTACGGCGCCGCTCACCAGGCTTTCTACGACGAAGCTGTTGAAGCGGCCGACCACCAGGGCGAAGCGGCCTTTGGGGGCGATGAAGGTACCTTCGATGGTCTTCAGGGTCATGGCGAGTTCTCGTTCATTAAAGAGCGAGGGCGCGTTCACGGCAGGTGACGCGCCCTACGGGTCATTCAGCGGGCAGGTATTCTACAACTTCCAGGTCGAAACCGGATATCGCATTGAACTTCATCGGCGAACTCATCAGGCGCATCTTGCGCACACCGAGATCGCGGAGAATCTGCGAGCCGGCCCCGACGGTGCTGTAGGTCGCGGGGTTGGTGACCTTGGCATCGCTGCCCAGCTGGCGCTCCAGGTGCGCCAGCAGCTGCGGGCCGGTCAGCGGGTTGCCCAGCAGCAGCACGACGCCGCTGCCGGCCTTGGCCACTTCCTTCATCGCCGCGCGCAGACTCCAGCGACCTTCCTGGTTGACCATGAACAGGTCGCGCAGCGGGTCCATGTTGTGCACGCGCACCAGGGTCGGCTCTTCCGGGCTGATGGTGCCCAGGGTCAGGGCCATGTGCACGTCGCCTTCGACGGCGTCGCGGTAGGTCACCAGGTTGAACTGGCCCAGCTCGCTGTCCAGCGGCTGCTCGGCGATGCGCTCGACGGTGCGCTCGTGGATGAGGCGGTAGTGGATGAGGTCGGCGATGGTGCCGATCTTGATCCCGTGCTCGGCGGCGAAGGCTTCCAGCTCGGGACGCCGGGACATGGTGCCGTCGTCGTTCATCACCTCGCAGATCACCCCGGACGGCTCGAAGCCGGCCATGCGCGCCAGGTCGCAGGCCGCCTCGGTGTGGCCGGCGCGGGCCAGCACGCCGCCGGGCTGGGCCATCAGCGGGAAGATGTGGCCGGGGCTGACGATGTCGTCGGCCTTGGCGTTCTTGGCGGCGGCGGCCTGCACGGTGCGCGCGCGGTCGGCGGCGGAGATGCCGGTGGTGACGCCTTCGGCGGCCTCGATGGAGACGGTGAACTTGGTGCCGAAGCCGGAGCCGTTGCGCGGCGCCATCAGCGGCAGCTTGAGGGTCTCGCAGCGCTCGCGGGTCATGGGCATGCAGATCAGGCCACGGGCGAAGCGCGCCATGAAGTTGATGTGCTCGGCCTGCACGCACTCGGAGGCCATGATCAGGTCGCCTTCGTTCTCGCGGTCCTCGTCATCCATGAGGATGACCATCTTGCCCTGGCGGATGTCTTCGATCAGTTCGTCAACGCTATTGAGAGCCATGGGCCCTCCTTAATGAATTTCAGTGTTTGAGGTAGCCGTGTTCGGCGAGGAAGCTTTCGGTCAGGCCCGAGGCGGCGGGCTCGGCGGCCTTGTCGCCGAGCAGCAGGCGCTCCAGGTAGCGCGCCAGGAGGTCGACCTCGAGGTTGACCTGCCGGCCCGGCCGGTAGTCGGCCATGATGGTCTCGTCCAGGGTGTGCGGGACGATGGTCAGCTCGAACTCGGCGCCATTGACCGCGTTCACCGTCAGGCTCGTGCCGTCGACGGTGATCGACCCCTTCAGGGCTATGTATTTCGCCAGTTCACGCGGTGCGCGGATCCGAAATTGCACGGCACGGGCGTTGTCTTCCCGCGCCACGACCTCGCCCACGCCATCGACATGACCGCTGACCAGGTGCCCGCCGAGGCGGCTGGTGGGGGTCAGGGCCTTCTCGAGGTTGACCTTGCTGCCGGTCTTCAGGTCGATGAAGGCGGTGCGGGCCAGGGTCTCGCGGCTGACGTCGGCCCAGAAGCCGTCGCCGGGCAGCTCCACCGCGGTGAGGCAGACGCCGTTGACCGCGATGCTGTCGCCGAGCTTCACATCGCCCAGGTCGAGCTTGCCGGTGGCCACGTAGACGCGCACGTCACCGCCCTTGGGGGTGATGGCACGGATGCTGCCGATCGCTTCGATTATGCCGGTGAACATGGGACCTCCACTGCTGCGTAATGACCGGGGCGCAAGGCCCGGGAGCGCATTATAGGCACCCGGAAAACCGCCGCGGACATCCACGCAGACGATGCTGCGAGCGCCGGGAGAAGGGTATGGGACATCGTTGGACTCCTGTTTATGAAAAAACAGGGCACGTTGGATCGAAAGGGACTTCGCAGGCGTGCAGGCGCACGCCCAGGCAGGCAATCCCGTTCTCTCTTCATCCGGACTATGACCGTCGGCCCCGGGATCCAACCGGGTCTGCTGACCTCATCTGGAAACATCCGCTGCTGGCAGTCGGCTGTTCAGATGAGCGCTCGCGGGCTATGCGCAACGCGCAATTACCGCCGGTGGGGACTTTCACCCCGCCCTGAGAACGATTCGGCCACTGGCGTGGCCGAGGCGAGTTTTTAACACAAGGAGGGGAAAGCGCCAAGCTGGAAGCTGGAAGCTGGAAGCTGGAAGCGGCAAGTGTGCCGGCTTCAGGCTTCAGGCTTCGAGCTTGCGACTGGGACTGCAATGATCCGCCAGTCGTCACCCACCGGACGCATGCCGACGATCTTCAACTGCGGTGCCTCGGCCATCCGTGCCAGGGGCCAGTCCAGCAAGGGCCTGGCGCTGGAGCCGAGGAAGCGGCCGGCCATGAAGATCTGGTATTCGTCCACCAGCCCGGCACGGGCGAAGGCGCCCGCCAGGCGCGGGCCGGCTTCGACCAGCACCTCGTTGGCGCCGCGCGAGGCCAGCTCGCCCAGCAGGCGCTTGAGGTCGACGTGGCCGTTGCTGCCCGGCACCGCCAGCAGTTCATGGCCGTCGTCGTGGAAGCGGTCGCGCGCAGCGGCAGCGGCACAGGTGGCCACCAGCGCCGGCCCGGCCTGGAAGAAGGGGGCGGACAGCGGCACGCGCAGGCGGCCATCGACCAGCACGCGCAGCGGCGGACGGTCCAGCGCCAGCGCGGTGAGTTCGGCATTCAGGCCCAGTTCGTCGGGGCGCACGGTGAGGCGCGCCTCATCGGCAAGCACGGTGTCGGCACCGGTCAGCACCACGCTGGCGCGGGCGCGCAGGCGCTGCACGGCGGCGCGGGCGGCAGGGCCGGTGATCCACTGGCTCTCGCCGCTGGCCATGGCGGTGCGGCCGTCCAGGCTCATCGCCAGCTTGACCCGGACGAAGGGCAGCCCGTGCTCCATGCGCTTGATGAAGCCGGCATTGAGCTCGCGCGCCTCGGCCTCCAGTACGCCGCTCTGCACGGCGATGCCGGCCTGCATCAGGCGCAGCAGGCCACGGCCGGAGACTTCGGGATTGGGGTCCTGCATCGCGGCCACCACACGGGCCAGCCCGGCGTTCACCAGGGCATCGGCGCAGGGCGGGGTGCGGCCGTGGTGGCTGCAGGGTTCGAGGGTGACGTAGGCGGTGGCGCCGCGGGCCTTGTCGCCAGCCTGGCGCAGGGCATGGACCTCGGCGTGGGGCTCGCCGGCGCGGGCGTGCCAGCCCTCGCCGACGATGCGCCCATCCTTGACGATCACGCAGCCGACGCGGGGATTCGGATGGGTGGAATACAGGCCCTTGCGGGCCAGCTCGAGTGCGCGGGCCATGAAGGCCTGATCGTTCTGGGTCATGCCTTAGTCTTTCGAGGGCTCTCGGGCCAGGCGTTCGATTTCCTCGCGGAACTCGTTGAGGTCCTGGAATCGACGGTAGACCGAGGCGAATCGGATATAGGCCACTTCGTCGAGCTTCTGCAGCTCGAGCATCACCAGTTCGCCGAGCACGCGGGACTTCACCTCGCGCTCGCCGGTGGCGCGCAGCTTGTGCTTGATATGGGCGATGGCCTCTTCGAGGCGCTCGATGCTCACCGGGCGCTTCTCCAGCGCGCGCTGCATGCCGGCGCGAAGCTTCTCCTCGTCGAAGGGCTGGCGGCTGCCGTCCTGCTTGATCAGCCGGGGCATGACCAGTTCGGCGGTCTCGAAGGTGGTGAAGCGTTCCTCGCACGCCAGGCATTCGCGGCGGCGGCGGACCTGATCGCCTTCGGCGACCAGTCGCGAATCGATCACCTTGGTGTCATGGGCGCCACAGAAGGGACAGTGCATGGTGGGGAGGTGACTGCGGAAAAAGAAGGCCACATGGTAGCGCATCTCCCCGGCAAGACAAGCTGCGGGCTTTGCGTTATAAGGCCGCCCAGAGCCCTCCGCAACAAAGGCCAGGAGTCATCCATGCGTGCCCTTTCCGTCCTTTTCCTCGCCGCCCTGGTGGCCGCCTGCTCCAGCGAACCGCCCGCCGAGCCCAAGCCCGCCCCCAGGCCGGCCCAGCAGCGGGTCCAGCTCGAGGAGCCGACACCCGCGCACCTGCGCGAGCTCAGGGGCCAGTTGCTCGGGGCCCCGGCCGGCAGCGAAGTGGAGATGGCGCTGCTGGTGATCGACGGCCGCGACCGCCCACAGCGCCTGCTCGGCAGCGTGCGCCTCGCGGGCACAGGGCAGGCGCTGCCGTTCAAACTGACGTTCAACCCCGAGGTGTTCCCCCAGGGCGAGCGCGTGGAGCTGCGCGCGCGCGTCAGCCAGTCCGGCCAGCTGGTGCAGCGCCTGGCGCCGCGACGCATCCTCCAGGCCGAGAGCCAGGCCCTTGGCCAACTGCAGCTGGAACGTGCGCCGTGAAGGCGCCCGAAGCGCTGCAACGCGCCCTCGGCCAACTGCTCGGCGACGCCCGCCTGAACGCCGAGACACTGCCCGGCACCGACCTGCGCCTGTGGCTGATCGACGGCGGCAACATGGATCGCGCCTTCGATCCCGATGAAACCCGCCGCATCCTCGAAGAGCCGCCCTACTGGTGCTTCTGCTGGGCCAGCGGCCTGGCCCTGGCGCGCTGGTTCGCCGAGCGCCCGGAATGGGTGGCGGGCAAGCGCGTGCTGGATTTCGGCGCGGGCTCGGGCGTGGCCGCCATCGCTGCGGCCAGGGCGGGCGCCGCGGAAGTGGTGGCCTGCGACCTCGACCCGCTGGCCCTGGCGTCCTGCCGCGCCAACGCCGAGCTCAATGGCGTGGAGCTGGGCTACTCCACAGACTTCTTCGCCGAAGCCGACCGCTTCGACCTGATCGTGGTCGCCGATGTGCTCTACGATCGCGCCAACCTGCCCCTGCTCGACCACTTCCTCAGCCGTGGCCGCGAAGCCCTGGTGGCCGACTCCCGCGTCCGCGACTTCGCCCACCCGCAGTACCGCCGCCTGGCGATGCTCGAAGCCTGCACCTGGCCGGACCTGGCCGAGCCCGAGCAATTCCGCCACGTGAGCCTGTACCACGCCGCGAGATAAAGGCGGGCCCCGGTAGGCGGCTGCATGCGGCGGCCGTATCATTCGCCCATCCCTTGCGCACTCGAGAACCTCCGATGAGCGACACGCCCTACATCTTCGATACCACCGCCGCCGACTTCGACCAGGCGGTGATCCAGAACTCCTTCCACAAGCCGGTCCTGGTGGACTTCTGGGCCGAGTGGTGCGCACCGTGCAAGGCGCTGATGCCGCTGCTGGCGCAGATCGCCGAGTCCTACCGGGGCGAGCTGCTGCTGGCCAAGGTCAACTGCGACATCGAGCAGGACATCGTGATGCGCTTCGGCATCCGCAGCCTGCCCACCGTGGTGCTGTTCAAGGACGGCCAGCCGGTGGACGGTTTCGCCGGTGCGCAGCCCGAGTCGCAGATCCGCGCCATGCTCGAACCCCACGTGCAGCAACCCGCGCCGGCCGCCGCCGACCCACTGGAAACCGCCCAGGCGCTGTTCGCCGATGGCCGCATCGGCGATGCCGAGGCCCTGCTCAAGGAGGTGCTGACCGAGGACAACGGCAACGCCGCCGCGCTGATCCTCTATGCGCGCTGCCTGGCCGAACGCGGTGAGCTGGGCGAAGCCCAGGTGGTACTGGATGCGGTGAAAAGCGATGAACACAAGCAGGCCCTGGCCGGCGCCCGCGCCCAGCTGACCTTCCTGCGCCAGGCCGCCGACCTGCCGGAAGCCGCCGACCTGAAATCACGCCTGGCGCAGAACGCCGAGGACGACGAGGCCAGCTATCAGCTGAGCATCCAGCAACTGGCCCGGCAGCAATACGAGCCGGCGCTGGAGGGCCTGCTCAAGCTCTTCGTGCGCAACCGCAGCTACGCCGAGGGCATCGCCCACAAGACCCTGCTGCAGGTGTTCGACCTGCTGGGCAACGACCACCCGCTGGTCACCACCTACCGCCGCAAGCTGTACCAGGCGATCTATTGATCGCTCGACCGACGTAGGTTGGGCTGAGGTACGAAGCCCAACGCAGCGGAGCCCACATCCATCACGTTGGGCCTCGCTGCGCTCGGCGCCAACCTACGGCGCTCACCCCTTCCAGACATAGACGGGTGCATCGCCACCCGTCTCCAGACTGACCTGCTCGCTGTGGCGCAGCCGCACCAGCAGGCGCTTGCCGGCCGCCGCTCCGCCAGCGAGGGCTTCCAGTTCGCCCAGCAGGCGCGGCCCTTCGATGCGCCCGGCGTTGCGCAGCAGCTCCAGCGCGGTATCCCACAGGGCGTCGCTGCGCTTCGGAGCCGGGGCGGAAGCGGCGACCGGCGCGGCTGGCGCCTCGGCACTCACCTGCAGCTGTGCGCCCAGGCGCTGCCAGTCCTCCTCGTCCATCTCCACCGTCAGGTCGACCGGCCAATCGCCGATCCGTCCACGAATACGCAGCATGTCCAGCTCCCCAGGTTGAATCGGGCCATGCTCCCACGCGCCTCGACCAGGCGCCAAGCAGCACTGGCATGGCCATCGCAAAGTTGTTATAACGTAACGCCTCATTTCAACCCACACCCCGGAGTGCCCCATGCGCCGCCTGCTGCTCGCCCTGCCCTTCGCCCTTCTGCCCCTGGCCGCCGCCCAGGCCCACGAACACGAGCACGAGCACGAGGAGCACGGCAGCCTCGGAGCCCATGAGCACGGCGTGGCGCGGATGAACGTCGCCCTGGACGGCAACAGCCTGGAGCTGGAGCTGGAAAGCCCGGCCATGAACCTGGTGGGCTTCGAGCACGCCGCCAGCAGCGACGCCGACAAGGCCAAGGTCGCCGCCGCCCGCGCGCAGCTGGAAAAGCCCCTGGACCTGTTCGCCCTGCCCCTGGCCGCCGGTTGCAAGGTCACCGGCCAGGAGCTGGAAAGCCCGCTGTTCGGCAACGCGCCGGCGGGCCATGAGCACGAGCACGAAGACGCCGACCACGACGAAGAGAAGGGCCACGAGCATCACCACGAGCACAGCGAGATCCACGCCCACTACCAGTTGGAGTGCGCCAAGCCCGGGGACCTCAAGACCCTGGATCTCAAGGCGCTGTTCGAGCGCTTCCCCGCTACCCAGAAAATTCAGGTACAACTGATCGGCCCGCAGGGCCAGCAAGGCGCCGAGCTGACCCCTGCCAACCCCTCCCTGAGCTTCTGAATCCGATGAACCGGCCGGGGCAACCCGGTCGGCACCCCATGAGCCAGACACTGATCGAAATCTCCGAGCTGGGCTTCGCCTGGCCGGGGCACGCCGAACTGCTCGACATCCCTTCCTTCGCCCTGCAGTCCGGGGAAACCCTCTTCCTCAAGGGCCCCAGCGGCAGCGGCAAGACCACCCTGCTGGGCCTGCTCGGCGGCGTACAGACGCCAGGCCGGGGCAGCGTCAGCCTGCTGGGCCGCGACCTGGGCAAGATGGCCTCCGGCGCCCGCGACCGCTTCCGCGTCGACCACACCGGCTACATCTTCCAGCAGTTCAACCTGCTGCCCTTCCTGTCCGTGCGCGAGAACGTCGAGCTGCCCTGCCACTTCTCGCACCTGCGTGCCGAGCGCGCCCGGCAGCGCCATGGCAGCGTGGCCCAGGCCGCGACCACCCTGCTCGGCCACCTGGGCCTGGCCGCCGGGCTGCTGGAGCGTCGCGCCGACGCGTTGTCCATCGGCCAGCAGCAGCGCGTCGCCGCTGCCCGCGCGCTGATCGGCCAGCCGGAGCTGGTGATCGCCGACGAACCCACCTCGGCCCTGGACGCCGACGCCCGGGAAAGCTTCCTCCAACTGCTCTTCGGCGAATGCCGCGAGGCGGGCGCCAGCCTGCTGTTCGTCAGCCACGACCAGAGCCTGGCGCCGCTCTTCGATCGCAGCCTGTCGCTGCTTGAACTGAACCGCGCCGCGCGCCCGCAGGAGGCCTGAGATGTACCTGTTCCGCCTGGCCCTGGCGAGCCTCGCCAACCGTCGTTTCACCGCCCTGCTCACCGTCTTCGCCATCGCCCTCTCGGTCTGCCTGCTGCTGGCGGTCGAGCGGGTGCGCACCGAAGCACGCGCCAGCTTCGCCAGCACCATCAGCGGCACCGACCTGATCGTCGGCGCCCGCTCCGGCTCGGTGAACCTGCTGCTGTATTCGGTGTTCCGCATCGGCAACGCCACCAACAACATCCGCTGGGACAGCTTCGAAACCCTCACCCACAACCCCAAGGTGAAATGGGCCATCCCCATCTCCCTGGGTGATTCGCACAAGGGCTACCGGGTGATGGGCACCAGCGAGGCCTATTTCGAGCACTACCGCTACGGCCGCGCCCAATCGCTGAGGCTGGCCGAGGGCAAGCCCTTCGCCGACATGTTCGACGTGGTGCTCGGTGCCGAGGTGGCCGAGGCGCTGAAATACAAACTGGGTGACAAGGTGGTGCTGTCCCACGGCGTCAGCACCGTCAGCCTGGTGCAGCACGACGACAAGCCCTTCACCGTGGTCGGCATCCTCGAGCGCACCGGTACGCCGGTGGACCGCACCCTGCACATCTCCCTCGCGGGGATGGAGGCCCTGCACGTCGACTGGCAGAACGGCGTGCCCGCGCGTGGTGCCGGCAAGGTCAGCGCCGAGCAGGCCCGCGCCATGGATCTGCAACCCAAGGCCATCACCGCCTTCATGCTCGGCCTCAACAGCAAGATCGCCACCTTCGCCGTGCAGCGGGAGATCAATGAATACCGCGGCGAACCGCTGCTGGCGATCCTCCCCGGCGTCGCCCTGCAGGAGCTATGGAGCCTGATGGGCACGGCCGAGAAGGCGCTGTTCGTGGTTTCCCTGTTCGTCGTGCTCACCGGGCTGATCGGCATGCTCACCGCCATCCTCACCAGCCTCAACGAGCGCCGCCGCGAGATGGCCATCCTGCGCTCGGTGGGCGCGCGGCCCTGGCATATCGCCAGCCTGCTGGTGCTGGAGGCCTTCGCCCTGGCGCTGGCCGGCGCGGTGCTCGGGCTGGTGCTGCTGTACCTCGGCATCGCCCTCGCCCAGGGTTATGTACAGGCCAACTACGGTCTCTACCTGCCGCTGGCACTGCCGAGCACCTATGAGTGGACGCTGCTGGGCGGTATCCTGGCCGCCGCCCTGCTGATGGGCGCCGTGCCGGCCTGGCGCGCTTATCGGCAGTCCCTGGCCGACGGCCTGTCCATTCGCCTGTGAGCCCATGATGAAACGCGCCCTGCTGGCCCTTCCGGCCCTGATCCTGCTGACCGCCACCGGCCTCTGGGCCGGTGAGGTCCGTGAACTGACCTGGTCCGAGC
>NZ_QKRU01000140.1:0-6360 GCF_003234055.1 Pseudomonas sp. 57B-090624 | reverse complement strand
AGGTAAGGGTGGGAGTGGTGTGGCGGGGGTTTAGGCGAGCGGGATGACTTCAGGGGGGGGGGAGCAAGTGAGCATCTAAGTGCTCCTACGATCCGAAAGGGGTTATGTTGCCATTGGCCGGTCAAAGAGGGAGCTGCAAAGATGAGATTCGAGTACCGAAACGTACGCTTATAACTGCCGATGAAAACCGGCATCAGTACCTAGAATACTTTGGGAAATCGGCACAAACTATTCCTCTGTGTCGACGAATAGTAATTTCAAAAGAGGCCTAGGTATTCCACTGGTGGACTAGCCATAAAAATCAACACCAGCAGAAATTCACTCAATAAAAGCAACAAAAAAATCTATGTGCTGGCCCACTAAAAGGCCAAATAAAAATAAAGCCCCCACATATAGCGGGGGCTAATCACTTACTAATAAAGCTCAAAGATCAAAAAAAACCTAAGCCCAATATACTTTCTCCAAACCACAAGAAATACTAAAGAGAGTCATATGGCGCCTCCCAAAAAATCCGCCCCGCTAAACACTCTAAGTTTATCTGCAACATGCCTACACAGCTTGGTACTCATAAAATACTGCATTCCATAGCTCAAACGCAGCGATGCCTCGACCTTCCTGTAGTCCATATTTGTTTCAGTAGAAATATTTTTCTGCCTATAAACTAGAGCAACAATATTAGCCACATCATGCCCACAGCATACTTGGTAGTTGCATGCTTCCTTCTTCGAAAAAATATCAAATTCTCTCAGAATAAACTCCTTTGTCACATGTGCTGAAATATCTTTGCTACGCTTTATCAGCTCATCAATTAATCTATTTTTATCCACCTCAACATCAAACTCATTAACAAAACAAAATACAGAGTAATTTAAACCCTTAAACCTCAAACCCAAATCATGCTCAGAGTTCAGCCACCGCAAAACTCCAATAACACTCCCCCCCTTGATCACGGAACCAAACATTTGCTCACGTGACATGCTCAGGTATGTAGAACTGGTGTACTCATCTACAAAAGATGACAATGCCGGTGAAGACAACATCATCATCTCTGCATCATGCAAATCCGTTACATATACTCCATAGCCTTCATAGCTACTTGCCACGCCAGATAAATGATCATAGTCCGCATCACAAATACCTAGAACACGTGTGGGAAACTCAAGCGAGAGCTCCTGCATTACCCTCAACAGTTCTTTCTTTCCGTCTACAGACTCTAGCTCTACAGATTTTGCCTCAAACAGCTTTCTAAATAGCTTTACGTCCGAGAACCCCTCAACCACAACTATGAATTTATCTTTATATAGTGGATGTTTAAAAAGCAGCCTGATTTCATTTTTCTTATCAGTTGAATCGATATATTTTCTCATGCCAAAACACCATCTTCCAGATCGACCGTGAGGTCCCAGTTGCCTCCAATGATCTGTGGCGAATGAGTAGCGATTACAACAGGCATATTCTGTATCTTTATAATTTCTTGCAAATCCTTCAGAAATTCCTTTTGCCATGCCACATGCAAAGATATTTCCGGCTCATCTATGAGCACAAGAACATTTTTCTCTGTCTTAAATATCAACTCATATAGCAACACTACTTGGTGCTGCTCACCAGAAGAAAGCTGCGTTAACTTCAGAGGCCGATTCTCATCTGTTTCAAAATGGAAGCCTTTCTCTGCGTCTATTTTTATCTTCTTAAAAGAAAGCCTCTTACCATTTAGAATACTAGAGAACAACTGTATTTTTTTGTATATATCATCATAGGCGGCCAACTTACTATATGTATCCTGCACATAAAGCGTTAGCACCTTCCTGTCCTCATCTTTAATTTCATTCAGCACTTGCAACGGAAGCAGATGCTCTTCTGAGGACAAAAGATTAAAAGCAGACAAGTCAGTTCTTTTAGCCTGTAATTGCCGCAACTCTAACTTTAACTCATCAGCCTTCATAGATTTAAAGTAGTAATCTTTTTTCAAAAGCCGCACAGGAAAAGTTGTATCTAGCTGCTGAGACACATGTGAAGACCTGTACCCTGACTCCTTTATTAACTCCGAAAGCTCATCAGCATACTTCTCAATTGTGTCAACAAACCCTCGGCGCTTTCCTTTGTTGGAGCTCGCCTTACGCTGAATAAGTCGCTGATCCTGAATAAAATGCGCCTTTAGCGAACTACTGAAAGACACATACCATTCTGGATAGTTTTTTGTTGTAAATTCGTCCGGCAAATACTCTGAAAAGTTCTCCACCACCTCTTCGAAAGTATATACCTCCTCAGTTCGGTGATCTTCCCACTCCCTAGGTCCTATACGATGCAGAAATGGCACATGAACATCTATACCATGGATTGACATTTTTTTAATTTTAGAAAACTCATAGTCTCTTTCATACTCATGCGTGCCTGAGAAATGACTATGACTAAGACTAAGTGAGTTAGGAGATCGCTCCATGTCCTTTGAGACTCTCAGATCGCCATCCGATGTCTCCAGAACAACCTCCCTAAACTGAAGATCACAAAGATAGGAGAGACGTCTATTAAAGATCGCATCTATCACTTTTAAGCAAACCGTCTTTCCATATCCGTTAGGAGCAGTCACGATTGTTATCCGCCCATCTTTAAACGGGACGACATGATTAAAATGCCCAAACAACCCTAAGATACTTAGCTTGATCAGTTCCATCGCAACTCCATAATTATTTAGATTTCAGTTTTACTCACTCAGCTTTTTGCGCTTGGCACGCCCGGTAACAGAGCCAACAGCACCGAGAGCAAAGATGACAGGCACGATGTACTGGAGCGCCATAGCGAGACCCCGGAACATGGCACCGGTCATATCGGGTCTGTGCGGGTCGACAGGGAGGATTGGGCTGGTGGCGTATCCGTGGAGCAAGTACCAGGACACGAACGCAACCAACAGGCTTACCCACCAGGGCAGCAAGGTGGCGAGGGTGAAGAGGTCGTCAAACAGGGAGGTTTTGCGGCGGCGTGCCATGCCATGCTCCAATCCGATTCCATTCGTGGCAAAACGCTATGACGGACACTAGCGCGGTCCCCCATTAGCCGTAAATACCCTGGGGACATACCTTAGGCGTAGAGCCCTGACAGTGAGCCTGACCAAACCAAGGAGCGGTAACGATGAAAGCAGCATCCCTCGCCCTCACCTTCCTACTTGCGGCCCTCGCGCTGCCCTCCTCCGCTGATGAGTCAAAACCTCTGGCCACTCGAGCCGGCGAGGCCGTGCAGCCCTATGCCAAACAGATTGGCCACGCCATTGATCGAACCGTGATGGAGTTCTTCGCAGGCTCCGATGGCCCTATGGGTGACGCGGCACGCAGCAATCTCAAAATGCAGGAGCAAGCCGAGCGCCAGGCTAATCGCGGCACGCGGAAGCCGATGAAGGAATGCATCAAACCCGGGAACGTGATTGATGATGATGTGAAGGAGTGTATGGAGGGGTTAAGAGAGCGGGATTGGTGACTCCGCAGATTGATACAACTGCGGGCTCTGTCTTCTGTCGCCGTGCAACACAGCCAAAGGATCAGCAGTCGCCAGAGTTACAGCCACACGGGCTAATCATTCAGCCTGATCGTTGCCCCAAGTGACTCCAGCGTGTGTATAAGCGCGCCCGCCGCTTCCACGCTGGTGACTTCGATCTGTTCGATCTCTCTCTTTCGTATGGCGCGAGCGAGGCGTTTCAATTCTGTGCCCCGCAGTGTGGAGCACAGGGATAACCGCTGAACAAAGGCCTCCAGATTCCAGCCATTCACTGAGGCCCACGCCACGTCATCGGACCAGGACTCAATCTGCAGCACAGGCATGTTCCAAGTTCCTTCCTTGGGTGTGTTCTGGGCATCAGCCCGAAGCGAGGACAGCGTTGCACTCGCTATGAGTCAAATAGTGAAGCGCCGGGATCATAACGCTGAAGGGGGGTAAATTCGCCAGCCTGCTCTTCTCACCTCTTGATCTTCCGTTCGGTTGATCGGCTCAACTCACCTCGGCGCCAAAGGCGCCGTGCTGCGCGACGAATCGCCGCCACGACACGTGCGGCGCCCTTATCCACACCTCCCGCATATAAAGCTCCTCCGGCAGCACATAGCCCCAGCGCCCCCGGATATCGGCACGGGGCGCGCGGGGGCGGCGGGTGGCGGCTGGGACGGGGCGCCATTGGCCGTAGGGCGTGGGGGTGAGGATGCAGAGCAGGCGCAGTGCGGGGCGCGCCTGCTGTGGGTGAACGGCCTTGTTCATATGAGTTCCCGGTTATGTCGGCTGGTGCGCTGGGTGTAGGCGTTGAAGGCGAGGCGGTCGAGGCGCTTGATTTCGGCGGTGTCGAAGGTGCCTGTGTCCTGCAGGGCGTCTAGGTAGCCGCCCATGCGGATGTAGTAGGCGAGCGAGCGCTCCGAGTCGGCGTAGCGAATGGCCTTGAGGAGCATGCGCAGTTGAACGTTGATGGCTTTCATTGGGCGTAGTCCCCCGCGCTGAACACTGTTTTGCCGCTCTCCAGGTCGAGGCGGATGCGATGCAGGTTGATGACGCGGCGCCGGCCGATCTTCACGGTGGGGATGGTGTTGCTCTCTACCCAGCCGCGCACCACGTCTTCGGTGATCTCCTCGATGCCGCACATTTCAGCCAGCACCAGCTGCGTGCAAAACGGCGCACAGCGGAAATCGCTCATTCGCTCGGGCTTTGCGCCCTTGCTGAACCTCACTACTCCAGACTGTTCCATACAGACACCCTATAATCGGCCACTCTAAGCCATCACGAGTAATAGATACTCAAAGCAATCTAGGGCACTGTTGCTCTTGAGTAAAGGTTACTCAAGCCGAGAAAACTCAATGGACGCCGTAAGAAACAGAGCACTTCAACTGATTCGGGCTGTAGGACCGAAGCACTTGAGCGAGCTCGGGGGCAAGAACTACGAACGCTGGCGGAACATCAGCGGCGGCAAGATCAGGATCAGCACCGACGAAGTGGGGATCCTGGCCGAGGCTTATCCACAGTTCGCGCTCTGGCTGATATCCGGGCGCACGGAGCCCGAGAACGGGCACATCAGCCCGGATGACGCGCCTTCTGCGTGATAGCAGAGGGGTGAAGCCGGACCAGGGGCAAACCAGCCCCGAACACGACGGGCTGATCGCCCCGCCCTCCTAGGCCTAGCGCCGCCTTTCACCTTCCCCCGCTCGGAGCCCACGTCATAGGGCGCCGGGCCCTTCCCTCTCCTGATCACTGGCCTTCACTCCCGCCCTCCCCCGCGACGCACCACCAACTGCTCATGCAGTGACCACGCGACGGCGTAGGGCTGGCAGATCCGACTGGGAGCCAGGAGTCCGGATCAGTTTTCTGACTTGGTAGCGCACTTCCTGCAGTGAGGAGGCGGTAATTCCAAATCTGCGCCGCATGAAGAGAAGCGTCGGTTCATCTCACTCCCCAACTGTTGGCCCCCTTCCCTGCCCGACCACCCGTGCGGCTTCCGAGCGAAGGTCTCGCGCAGGTAGAGGCCGGCAGGTAACGCCAAGCCCCAGCGCCCTTGAACATCGACCCAGGGTGCGCGTGCCCTCAGCGTCGTGACAGGCACCGCATGCAGTGATCCCGTGGACGACGGCACCAGCAGGCAGAGCAGGCGCAACTCCCTGCGCCTGCGAAAATTCAGGACATTTCCTTTCATCACTCCCCCACAAGATTCCGGCCACGGCGCTGCGCAAACGCGTTAAGCCCGAGCTGATCGAGGCGCCGCAACGTCTCTGCTTCATAGGCGCCCGTGTCCTGCAACGCATCCACATAACCGGTAAAGCGCATGAACTGTGCGAACGCCCGATCCGGATCCGAGTAGCGAATCCTCCGCAGAAGCAACAGCAGCTGATGGGCAGTCGTCCTATTCATTCGCGTAGTCCCCTGCGCTGAAGACCGTCTTGCCCTGATCCAGGTCGCTGCGAATGCGATGGAGATTGATCACCCGACGACGCCCGATCTTCACGGTGGGGATCGTTCGGGTTTCGACCCAGCCGCGCACCACGTCCTCGGTAATCTCCTCGAGGCCGCACATCTCCGCCAGGACGAGTTGAGTGCAGAACGGCGCACAGCGCGCGTCGTTTATTCGTTCAGGCTTTCCATCAGCGCTAAGCCCCACTACGCCAGACTGTTCCATATAAAGCTCCTATAATCGGCTCTATATTTGGACAAGCCGTGTACTTAATACACGTCTCAAATACACGCAAATAATATATTAAGCCGAAAAAGCATAAATGTAGGCGGTTGCAGGAGCTGAGTGCAACACGGTTATTGAATTGAAGCCGGAGCATCATGCCGCATCGCCATGGCATTTTGCATGACCTCTCCCATCACCTCGATGGGGCATTTGAAGTCGAAGCGCTT
>NZ_QKRU01000139.1:0-6516 GCF_003234055.1 Pseudomonas sp. 57B-090624 | reverse complement strand
TCCCCACCCTCTTCACCCGCCACAAGCGCCTGCTGCGCGCCGTGCTGCTGGAAGACCAACCCTGGTTCGTGGTCACCGACCTGGCCCGGCTGATGAACCACCCACCCCTGGCTGAGCGCCTGCCGCACAACCTGGATGACGACCAGATGCAGATCGCCTGGATACGCAACGGCCATGGCGACTTCAAGTGCGAATGGCTGGTGAGCGAATCCGGCGCCTATGCCGCGCTCATCCACTACTACCACCCGGAAAACCGCTGCATCCGCCAATGGCTCACCCAGCAGGTGATCCCCTGCCTGCGCGCCGAACAGCCTCAGGTCGGCCACTGGCCCGTGCGTTCGGTGGCGCAATGGATGGGGCAGGAGTTGCAGGTGCTGCATTGGCAGGACGTGGTCTGGCTGCCCTTTGAGGACTGCCCGCGCCTGCTTCCCAGGCCGCCCCATGTGATCGGCTAGCACGGCCGAGGGCTGGAGGTTCCAGCCCTCATCCACCGCCCCTCAGAGCGTGATGGCGGTGGCCGGATAGAACAGCACATTGAGCCCGAAGAGGATCATCCAGAAGCCGATCTCAAGCGTCTCGGTGATCGGCTGGATGCGCCGGATCGCGCCATACACATGCACCACGAACATCAGGATGAAGACCAGGAACAGCAGGTCGAACGCATAGCTGTAGCCGGTCCCCGTGGTGACGGCACGCAGCATGGCCAGCTCGATGATCAGGATGAACGCCCCCAGGCAGCGGCCGAAGTAGATCGCCAGGTGCTGGTGCTCCGGAATCCTCCAGCGCATGAGCCGGGCCCAGGCGATGGGGGCCAGGAAGATGGGCAGGGCGAAGAACAGCGTCGTCACGGTCATCAGCGTGGCGAGGTATTCCCGGCTGTATGGCGCGTAGTAACCAGGCATCACAGAACTCCTTGTTCCGTTGCCGCAGTGGGCATCGTTATTGTTTTAAGGCGCGTCTTGCCGGCGGAAGAATCGGGATGCCGGGTGCGGCGGGTCAAGGAGTTCGCGGGATGGCAGTACCAAGGAAGGTGACGGGGGCAAGAGGGATGACGACCTAAGTCGCAACGCGCCCAAGGCACCTTCGCCCCTGCCCAGCGCCCCGGCTGATGACGTGCCCATCGCCGCTTCGTACTATCCCGCTCCCCGATTCATCGCCAAGGAATGCATGTGGAAAACAGGACCCGGAGCTGGACGAAAGAACTTGTCCCGAGTGTGATGGCCTTGAGCTTCGCCATCCTCGGTGGATTCGTCGCCGCCGTGCTATCGAGCCTGGTGCTGTTTATGTGGCTTGGCCTCTGGTTTGACCTCTACGTGTACTCCACGACAGCCTTCTTCTTCGTGCTGAGCGGTGGAATGCTCTCCTCGCTGAACAAGCCCGCAACTGCGACCAGCCTTGCCGTGATCACGATCCTGGCCGCTCTGGATCAGGTGGGAGAATCGATAGACCCCACGACCTACATGCCGACCTATCTGCCGCTGCTGAGTATCTGCATCGCCTCGGTCGTAGCCGCCCTCACTGTGATGTTCTGCAGTCGGCTCAGGGAGCACCAAGCCAATGAGTGAAATTGAATGGACGGCTCGCAACCGAAGCCACCGAACTCAAAAGACTCCTGCATCGGTTTCATCAAGTTGAAAAAGGCACTCATCGGACTGATAGCAGTCGCATTGCTCGGCACCTGGCTCACCACCGGCGTCTACCAGACACGCTTCGCCGAGGACAACCGCCTGGTCTTCTTCATCAAGCAGCAGCCCTCCTTCCGGGTGGCATTCGTGAACCCCTTCGCCACCGATGCCGACAGCAAGCCCCTCAGCCGGCTGAGCGCGCAGGAGCGGCAGGAGGTGATCGACTACTGCCGCTATCGCCTGGGGATCGCAACGGAATTGAAGACGCAGGACGAGCTGGATCGCTGCGAGCGACGCTGACGCTGTTCCTTGCCGACCTGGCACTCGACGCAACTGACGACATGGACGCCATGTACCTGCTCTACCCCTCATCACCAGAAAACCCGAACGAGGCCTTTGCCGAAGAGTTCGCAGCGGCCAAGGCTGCCGGCCTCGCTTGCTCGCTGTTCTCCTGCGAGGATTTGGAGCTGCAACGCTTCAAGCCGAAACCGGCCCTCGAAGAAGGGGCCTGCGTCCTGTACCGGGGCTGGATGCTGACGCCAGATGCCCACGGCTACCTGCACGCGGCCATCGCCAGCCAAGGCGCCATTCCCGTCACCAGCCACGCCGAGTGCGTAAGAACACTCTGGATACCGCTCGAGGTGGAGCTTTATTCACCGGAAAGCGAAATCAACATCGAAGAACGTGCGTCCGAGTAAGCCTTAATCCCGCTAGCCCTAGCCAACGACCTGAGCTTGGCGATGTTTCTCCGGGTGCCGCCCATGAGCGCGGCCCGAGCGACGCCCGGGCCTTGGTAAAGATTCACCTTGAGCCGATCCAAATTGACCGCTTCAGGTGAACGCGCCAAGGCGCACTACGACAGTGGTTATCGGTCAGATAGAGGAAACGTTGTCCTCCGGTTGTAAAGTCGCGCCTTAGTCGCGCAGACAACAGCTCGCTCGCCAGAAACACCACGAACACCCCAACCCGTGAGGCCAGCCAGTCGACCAAGCTATTTGGCCCCACCCCAAACTGTTATTCGTCAGTACTGAGAGACAATAACAGTCGAGAATAGCGCGTTGGCACTTGGCGACAATAGAGCTCTAAGTAGTATGAGAAAATTTGGCGCCATGAATTAATGTGCAACTCATCCAGCTCATCCAGCTCATCCAGCTCAAACAGGATTAAGCGTATCGCTCTGAAAAATGCCTTAACCCATAAATCAGATATGAGCACATACAACCTACTCTGCAGCTATTTCTTCAGCCACTTGAAGAGCGGAGAAGATTGTCTCGTCATTCAACAGTTCGGCCCACGACCCAGAAGCCAAGACTTTCCCACCATCAACAAACAATACCCGGTCAAATCTGCCAAGCACCTTAAGATCATGAGTGACACAGATCAACGAGCATCCCTCGAAGCGCTTGAATAAAAAATCCCAGACCTGCTCAGCTGAAACTGGATCCAAGGATGCGGTCGGCTCGTCAAATAAATTAAATTCACCTGGCCTCATAATCACTCGAAGCAACGAGAGGCGTTTGAGCTCTCCCCCGGAGAGGTTTGTGCCTTGGTTTTCCACCTCAAAATTATCTAATTCAAGAGCCAATCGAGGTAAAGCAAGACCGTTGAGACAACTGGCGAGTTCTTCTCTATCACAGGGCTGCCCAAAAAGCACCGAATCAACAATTGGCCCATTCATAATATTAGGAGATTGTGGGCAATAGCGAAGAAGAGAAAACTGATCTTTGCTCGAAAGACTATTAATACTAGTACCTTCTATTTTCAGAGCAGTAGACGATTCAATTAAAACACCTGCTAGAGCTTCGAGTAACGTTGTCTTTCCAGACCCACTACTTCCCACAATGGCAATATTTTCACCCCTATTAATAGAAAGCAACTCTACGATTTGCAGAAGATCAGCCTCTGGTCGCTGAATACATAGCGGCTGCAAAGTCAGTGTTTTCGCCTCTGAGATTTTTTTTGTCTCAACAGGTCTATCCGGCCTGAAATTCTGTAGATTTAATATCTGCTGAAACCGTTTCTGGTCAGAGGAAAATTGATCAGTAAACCGATGCGCTTCCGCGACAGAGGCAACATTATTGAAGAAAGCTGTCGCAATAGTGAACATTGCAACCATCTCACCAACAGTCATAAAAGGCACTTCCGATGACTGATCTATAAAGCCAAACAACAATATCCCCGCTGTCGACAAGCAAATGAATAGCGCCTTAGCGGAACCCAGTATCGATGCCGAAAAACCGATTTTAATTGCCGCCAGGGCATAACCGCGATACGCACCATCAAGTGAAGCAAACGCTGACTCTGGAGCCCCCTCACATTTAATTGCCTTTGCGGCTGTAAAAGTCTGCACAAAGCTTGCCGCCACCTCATCTTCCTGATCATTCAAATCATCAATCTGATTACGCCGCCAACGAATTATATGATGATTAATGACAAGGTAACCTATCGCTGTACATAGCACTGTACAAAAAACCAAGAACCCGCCATAAAAAAATAATACCCCCCCTACTATCAGAGTCTCTATAAATAGCGGCACCCCGGAAGTCAGGAGAAAACCTATAAGTTTTTCATAGGCCATTACACCACGATCAACCGTATTGATAAGACCACCGATGCGCATAGCAGAAAAAACCTCAAAACCCTTACTCATTACATTACGCGCCCACTGCAATGAGCTTTCATATACACAATCCTGAACCAGCCTAGACAAATAAAGCGACTGCAGGGGACTGATAAAAACTTGGACTAATCCAGCAATACAGAACGCAACAAGCAAAATCGGAATATGCTTAGATGAACCCACCCCCGAAGTCAAACCATCAACAATGTGCCCAAGTAATATTGGAGCAGCTATTAACGTAAGCTTACTCAATGAAACAAACAGTAAAACCTGGACCACTTTCCAAGGCTTGGACTGTAGGGCAGCAATTATTCGCGAATCCAACATTTACCATACCTACCCTTCAAAGGGTGATTTGAGCAACACACTATGCGGAGCGACCCACTTCCCACTTCTTATCAAATTAAAACGTTCCATACCCGGAATATAGACCTGCACCACAACAACTGAGCTCCCCAATTTACTCAACACCCGAAAATAGCCATTAAACCCAGCAAGCTGAAGACTAGCAAGAGCACTCTCAACCTGCTTATCTGGCCTATGAGAAAACCTACCGTATAGCTCAGGCGTAGAATCAACTACTTTCGAGCTACTTATCTGTAACGTTCGCAACGCACCTAGTCTTTTAGAGCATGAGATAACCCGAATGGCCTGTTCATCAACACAGCGCTCTTCATATCCGTACAATGTCTCAGCTTGAATAAGCTCATGAACAGCTCGACTGAATGCCAGTAAGAATGATTGCGAGAAGCCCGAACCAATCTGCGGCAAGGAGAATTCATGTTTTTCCTCCCCTCTCACGGCGACGCAGAAAAACCCTCCAAGCAGCATATCTACAAAATAAACTCTAATGTTTCCAATCAGCACGACATCAATCACATCAAGCAGCTCACTTATACGTGTCTGCGAAATCTCAAAAATATCAATTTCACCTCCACTACCAATAGAATTAAGCATTACCAAGGATAGAATATGGCGCTCAACCACCTCATTTAATCCATGTAAAATCGCCTCATCTAAGCTACAACCCAAGGCAGCCCCTGAATTAGTAGAGTATCGCTCAAGAAATGTTTCACACGCACTAGTAGGCGGTGAATCACAGGGGCAGACAAGCATTTGTGGAATTATAAGACACTCTTCTCCAACTAAACTCTGGAACTTCACCCCCTCAATGCACTCATCAAAACGACCTAAGCTCTTAAGGATGCCATCACGTTGTACAGGGATCTGTTCAGCGATTTGAGAGGCGGTGACCTGGACGATATCGACAGAACCATCATCGCGTAGACTGTAATGTTCAAACGCCTCAGCAAGCGCACCGACTTCACAGCTGTTACCCTTTCCCGCCCCTTCTGCAACCAGCTCCCCGGCAATATAAAGAGCAGCAACAGCGACTTTAGGACAAACTTGATCAACAACGCTTTCCAAGCCCGCACTTTCAAAAGCCGCCCTCAACAACAGCTTTCTTGAAACGTCAAGCACTTCCCTTTCGTAATTATGGCTATCCATGTCATGCCTCCTATTGAGTAGCGCGAGGCATCTCGCGCTACTCTTTTTGCTTACTCTGACGTTGCAGGCAGATCAACAGTCTCGACAGTGTCAATCCGTCCCGTTTCCTTCAACTCCTCCTTGAAAAATTCAACCTCACTTTGAGTCAGCTCTCCGTGCTGAGGATACAGATGCCAATTCCCACCTGTGCGCTCTGAACGTTTACGTCCCATGTCTACTATCCTTATATTGATTACCGTTGAACCAGCCAATGAGTCAGCCGGTACACGAAGTAAACAATGGATATAGCCACCTGATAACTACCAAAACTGGTAGCTTTTAAGCTCCCCCTCCCCACCTAAAATAGTCGCTATATCAAACCATGAATAGCCGCGTAAGCAGCAGCCTGCGCTTTGTTACCAACATCTAGTTTTTTATAGATATTCTTCAAATGAAAGTTAACAGTATCCACTGAAATATAAAGCGTCTTCGCTATCTGCTTGGAAGTTTCACCATCGGCAACACACCTGAGCACCCTTATTTCTTTCGCACTCAAGGACGCTCTCTCATTAGCCTGAACCTCACAGTCCAAGGAAATTGCCTTATAGATCGCTTGCATAGCGACAAACTTAAAGCTGCAACTCAAAAATCGATACTCTTCACTACATACCCTTTCACTTGCCCTGACCAAACTTACAATGCCGGTTACAGAAAATTTCGGAATAACAACACAAGCCACACCGAACGCCCCCTCCCCCTTATCATCCCCCTCCGATTCAATAC
>NZ_QKRU01000138.1:0-6521 GCF_003234055.1 Pseudomonas sp. 57B-090624 | reverse complement strand
CCCGCCGCGCCGCCCCCCGCTCCCCGCGCGCAGTCGGAACAGCCGTAGCGCTTTCCATGGACATGAAAAAGGCCGGCATTCGCCGGCCTTCTCGCATCCCCCTCACCCTGCGGTGGGGACCACCTGCACCATGCGCGGCTGGGCGAGCTGGACGCCAGCCTCGTGCAGCTTGTCGCGCACCGACTCGTTGAGCATGAAGATCACCCCCCAGTAATCGGCATTCGACGTCCACATGCGCAGCGACAGGTTGATCGAGGTGTCCCCCAGTGCGGAGACCACCACCACCGGAGCCGGGTCCTTGTGCACTCGCGGGTCCTCGGCCAGCTTGAGCAGCACCTCGCGGGCCTTGGCCAGGTCGCTGGCGTAGTCGACCTTGACGTCGTACAGCACCTGGCGGGTGGCCTGGTTCGAGTAGTTGGTGATGATGCCGTTGGACAGCGAGCCGTTGGGCACGATGACGGTCCTGTTGTCGCCGGTACGCAGCACGGTGTGGAAGATCTGGATCTGGTCCACCGTCCCCATCACACCCTGGGCCTCGATGAAATCACCGGCCTTGAAGGGGCGGAACAGCAGGATCAGCACGCCGCCGGCGAAGTTCGCCAGGCTGCCCTGCAAGGCCAGGCCGATGGCCAGGCCGGCCGCACCGATGGCGGCGATGAAGGATGTGGTCTCGATGCCGACCATGGAGGCCACGCTGACCAGCAGCAGCACCTTGAGGACCATGTTGGCCAGGCTGCCGATGAAGCCGTGCAGGGTCTTGTCGACCCGGCGCATGGCCAGCAGGTTGCTGACCCGGTTGGTGATCCGGTTGATCAGCCACCAGCCGATCAGCAGGGTGATCAGCGCCAGCGTGAGCTTGCCGCTGTACTCGAGGATGATCGGCAGCCAGCCCTCGGATCGCCTCACCAGTTCGTCGACGGTTATATCCACACGCACTCTCCTTTCTTGCCTTCACGAGAACAAAAACGCCGTGGGCAGGCCACGGCGCAGGTCGCTGACCCTGCACGTTGCGACGCGGGCCAGCGGTGAAGGTTCAAAAAAGCAGTGTCAGTCGCGGAAGTTGGTGTACTGCAGCGGGAAGTCCAGGGGCTCGCCGCGCAGCATGGCGATGGCCTCCTGCAGGTCGTCGCGCTTCTTGCCGGTGACACGCACCTGCTCGCCCTGGATCGCGGCCTGGACCTTGAGCTTGCGCTCCTTGATCAGCGCGACGATCTTCTTCGCCAGCTCCTTCTCGATGCCCTCGCGGAACTTCACTTCCTGCTTGACCACCTTGCCGGACGCGTAGTGATCCTCGATCTCCATGCAGTGGATATCGATCTTGCGCTTGATCAGGTTGCTGCGCAGGATGTCGAGCATCTGCTCCAGCATGAAGTCGGCTTCGGCGGTCAGGGTGACGGCCTTGTCCTTGCTCTCGAAGCTGCACTTGCCGCGCAGGTCGAAGCGGCGATCGAGCTCCTTGATCGCGTTGTCCACCGCGTTGGTGAGCTCGTGTTTGTCCAGCTCGGACACCACGTCGAACGATGGCATGGGATTCCTCCAGATAGACGGCGCGACCCACTTCACGTAAGGAAGGCGCCTGGCTTGACGGTAAAAAAAGCGGGCCCATTATAACTGAGCAACGGAGCCCGTTTTTTGCAGGATTGCATGGCAGCTAAGCATTCAGCTCTGACAGGCGGACGCAAAACCTGCTGAAATAGGCACTAATAGCAACAAGCCACTACCGCCAACCCTTGCCACTTCCCTGTGAGCCTGCCATGCCCAACCCTCATCTCAGCATCCTGGTGGTGGACGACGCCAAGTTCTCCAGTGCCATGATCGGTCGCGCCCTCACCCAGGCCGGTTACCAGGATGTCCGCTTCGCCAGCAGTGCGACGGAAGCCCTGCGCCTGCTCGAGGAGCGCCCCGCCAACGTACTGCTGGCGGACTGGCTGATGCCCGAGATCGACGGCCTCGAACTGACCGCACGGGTGCGCCAGCTGGACGAGATGATCGACCACTACACCTACGTCATCCTGCTCACCGGCAAGGAAGGCGAGAACGTCCTGGGCGAGGCCTTCGACCGCGGCGTCGACGACTTCATCAGCAAGGCGGCGATGAACGAGCAACTGGTGCCCCGCGTCTACGCAGCGGACCGCCTGTGCAACACCCTGCAGCGCCTGCTCCACGAGAACCGGCTGATGACGCAGAACATCGCCAGCCTCGAGCAGCGCAACCTGGTGGACCCGCTCACCGGCCTGGGCAACCCGCGCTACCTGCGCCAGAAGCTGTCCGACAGCCTGCGCCAGGTCGAATCCCGTGGCGGCGCGCTGTGCTACCTGCTGATCGGCCTGCACGACGCCTCCGCCCTGCGCGTGCAGTACGGCAACGACTTCTACAACGAGCTGCTCCACGGCGTCGCGCGGCGCCTTCAGCAGCTGGTACGCCCGCTGGACGTGCTGACCCGCCTGGATGACAACCATTTCGGCCTGATCACCCTGCTCGAAGACCTCCACGAGTGCTCGCCCAGCAGCTTCAAGCGCCTGCACGAAGGCCTCAACCTCAAGGCCTTCAAGACCAGCGAGGGCTTCATCACCCTCAAGGCGGGCATCAGCCTCGTCGGCATGGACGGCAAGGCACTGCCGGTGGACGTGGAGAACATCATCGAACAGGCCTCCCGGCTGCTGCCAGAGTCCTACGCCAGCGGCCGGGTCAGCGCCATCCGCCTGCCCCTGCCGTGACCTGGCACATCCTCGGCATCGGCAGCCTCGGCAGCCTCTGGGCGATCCGCCTGGCACGCGCCGGACTGCCGGTGCGCCTGGTACTGCGCGACGCCGACCGCCTGGCCGCCTACCGTGCCGCAGGCGGCCTGACCCTGGTGGAGCAGGGCCAGGCCCAGCGCCTGGATCTGCCCGCCGAACTCGCCACCGACGAGCCCCCCATCCAGCGCCTGCTGCTGGCCTGCAAGGCCTATGACGCCGAGGCGGCCGTCGCAGCGCTGGCCCCTCGCCTCGCGCCTGGCGCCGAGCTGGTCCTGCTGCAGAACGGCCTGGGCAGCCAGGACGCCGTCGCCGCGCGCGTGCCTCATGCCCGCTGCATGCTCGCCTCCAGTACCGAAGGCGCGTTCCGCGACGGCGACTTCCGCGTGGTCTTCGCCGGCCACGGCTTCACCTGGCTGGGCGACCCGCACGCCGTCGCCCCGCCGGCCTGGCTGAACGAGCTGGAGCACGCCGGCATCCCCCACGGCTGGACGCCGGACATCCTCTCGCGGCTTTGGCGCAAGCTCGCCCTCAACTGCGCGATCAACCCGCTGACGGTGCTCCACGGCTGCCGTAACGGCGGTCTGCTCGAGCACCCGGCGCAGGTCCAGGAGCTGTGCGCCGAACTCGCCGAACTGCTGCGCCTGTGCGGCCAGCCGGACGCCGCGCAGGACCTGCACGACGAAGTCGGCCGGGTCATCCAGGCCACCGCCGCCAACTACTCCTCCATGTACCAGGACGTCGCCGCCAGGCGCCGCACCGAGATCAGCTACCTGCTCGGCTACGCCTGCGCCGCCGCCGAGCGCCACCGCCTGGTCCTGCCCCACCTGCAGGCCCTGCTCAGGCAGTTGCGCGCCCACCTGGCCGAGCGCGGATTGCCGCTGGACTGACCCCGCGCTACCCTGCCGGCAGCCCAACCGCCTGGATCCCCCCTTGAACAGCCTGCGCCAGCGCCTCGAAAACCTGTCCGTCGGCAGAAAACTGCTGGCCGCCCTGCTGGTCCTGATGGCCACCGTGCTGCTGATCGCCAACCTGGCCTTCATCAGCGCCGCCTACTGGATTTCCCAGGAGAGCATGGCGCCCCAGGCCCTGCAGACCCTCGGCCGCCTGTTCGCCACCGCGCCGCTGTCGCGCGAGGCGCTGGCCTCACCGGAATCCGCCCGCCGGTTGCTCGACCAACTGGACAGCTACACCCCGTTGCGCGCCGCCGCCCTCTACGACGGCCAGGGCGAGCTGCTGGCGCAACTGATCAGCGGCAGCATGATGAAACTGCCGCAGCACGCCGAGAAACTGCAACGCTGGCGCCTGCACGAATTCCGCACCAGCCAGGTGGTGGAGCTGCCCCAGGACAACGGCCCGCCCGGCTACCTGCTGCTGGTGGCCTCCAGCGAGCTGCCCGGGGCCTTCTACACCGGTACCCTCACCGCCAGCCTGGCGATCCTCGCCAGCAGCGTGCTGCTCTGGCTGCTGGTGGCGCGGCAGATCCGCGTGATGGTCACCGGCCCGATCCGCCGCCTCGAGGAGCTCTCGCGCCAGGTCACCCGCGAGGAGAACTACGCCTTGCGCGCCCAGCGCGGCAACCGCGACGAGATCGGCAGCCTGGCGGACGCCTTCAACACCATGCTCAGCCGCATCGAGGCGCGCGAGCAGCAGCTCAAGCGCGCCCGCGACGACTCGCAGAACGCCGTCGACCAGGCCCAGGCGCTGGCCGAGGAGACCCGTCACTCCAACCGCAGGCTGGAGCTGGAAGTGCAGGTGCGCAGCAAGATCGAGAAGAAGCTCACCGGGTTCCAGAACTACCTCAACAGCATCATCGACTCGATGCCATCGGCGCTCATCGCCCTCGACGAACAGCTCTATGTCACCCAGTGGAACCAGGAAGCCACCGCACTTTCCGGCACCACCCTGGACGATGCCCTCAACCAGCCGGTGTTCCTGGCCTTCCCTTCGCTCAAGCCCTTCCTGCCGCAGATCAAGCTCACCGCCGAGCGCCACAAGGTGGAAAAGGTCGAACGGGTGAGCTGGCTGCTGGGAGACGAGGTCCGCCACTACAGCCTGACCTTCTACCCCCTGATGGGCGGCACCGGGCGTGGCGTGGTGATCCGCGTCGATGACATCACCCAGCGCCTGTCCATGGAGGAGATGGTGGTGCAGTCGGAGAAGATGCTCAGCGTCGGTGGGCTGGCCGCCGGCATGGCCCACGAGATCAACAACCCGCTGGGGGCGATCCTGCACAACGTGCAGAACATACGCCGGCGCCTGTCACCGGACCTGGAGAAGAACCTGGAGCAGGCACGGGCCGACGGCATCTGCCTCGACTCGGTGAACCACTACCTGGAAGCACGCGAAGTGCCCAAGCTGCTGGACGGCATCCACCAGGCCGGCACCCGCGCGGCGAAGATCGTCACCCACATGCTTTCCTTCAGCCGCCGCAGCAACCGCCAGCTCGCGCCCTGCCTGCTGCCGGTGCTGCTCGACCAGGCTGTGGAGATCGCCAGCAACGACTTCGACCTGACCGAGGGGTTCGACTTCAAGGGCATGACCATCACCCGCGAATTCGACCCCGACCTGGGGCCGGTGCCGGGCACCGCCAACGAACTGGAACAGGTGCTGCTGAACCTGCTGAAGAACGCCGCCCAGGCCATCCACCAGCGCGACGACGACCAGGAAGGCCGCATCACCTTGCGTACCCGCCTGGCACCGCCCTGGGCGGAAGTCCAGGTGGAGGACAACGGCGTCGGCATTCCGGAGAACGTGCGCAAGCGCATCTTCGAGCCCTTCTTCACCACCAAGGAAGTGGGCCAGGGCACCGGCCTCGGCCTGTCGGTCTCGTATTTCATCATCACCAACAACCACAAGGGCCAGATGGAGGTGCACTCCAAGCCGGGCCAGGGAACCTGCTTCACCCTGCGCCTGCCGTTGACCTCCGGCCCCTCGGGAACCTGATATGGGCAACCGCCTCTCGAAGATCTACACCCGCACCGGCGACACGGGCGAGACCGGGCTTTCCGGCAACCGTCGCGTCGCCAAGAACCACCCCCGCATCGAAGCCATCGGCGAGGTGGACAGCCTCAACAGCCAGATCGGGCTGCTGCTGGCCGAGATGGCCGAGCGGCAGGCCGACTGGCCCGGGTTGGCTGAAGTGATCGAGGTGCTCGCGCCCTGCCAGCACCGCCTGTTCGACCTCGGTGGCGAACTCTCGATGCCCGAGTACCAGTCGCTGCGCGCCAGCGAAGTGGAACGGCTGGAAGTGGCCATCGACCGCTGGAACGATGAGCTGGGCCCCCTGGAGAACTTCATCCTGCCCGGCGGCTCGCGCCTGGTGGCCCAGGCCCACGTCTGCCGCTCCGCCGCCCGCACCGCCGAACGCCGGGCCCAGGCCCTCAACGCCGAGGAGCCACTGCGCGGGGAATTGCTCGCCTACCTCAACCGACTCTCCGACCTGCTCTTCGTCGCTGCCCGCCTGATCGCCCGGCGGCAGGGGATCGGCGAAGTGCTGTGGCAGGCCGCGGCAAAGGCCTGAAACCACGGCTCTGCGGCCAGGATAGGGCGATACATCCAGTAGCCCGGGAGGCCAGCCGAACCGCATGGCACGAAGCGGATCACACCTTGCGGCCTCATCAACGCGGCACGCGCGCTCTGGTGGATGCAAAGAGCGGCATCCACCCTTGTATCTCGACTAATACCTCCACAGGGGTAATAGTCCCCGACTGATCATCGGGGGAGGGGCTGGAAGTCGTATCCACCCTTAGGCCGCGAGCCTGCAACGTAGATAGTGCTCCGCCC
>NZ_QKRU01000137.1:0-6660 GCF_003234055.1 Pseudomonas sp. 57B-090624 | reverse complement strand
GCGTTACTTGACCGACTACTACAACCATCAACGGCCACACAGCCACAACGACTACCAGACACCAGCACGGCGTGAAGAGCTGGCTGGATAGACCTAAAACAGTGTCCAGATTCACTTGACCACTACAGTTTTCCACCACAATTGTGGGCGAGCCCTCAAGCCAAAGGTCGAAGACTGGCCAACGCCATTTGATCAATGAAAAGCCCACATCAATAGCAATCAGAGTGGCAATCACCAGGACGGCATTGGTGATGGAGAAATCATCGCCCAGCAACGCCTGCTGGGTGGCCTCGCCAATGATCAGCAGCAGGACGAAGTCGAATATGGTCAACTCCGACAACGAGCGCCGTCCCGAGAACTTGAAGATCACTAGCAACGTGAAATAGATCGCTGCAGCCCTTAGCACGGAGTCCATGGCGAATCCTTCAGGGGTAAATGAACTGGCTCAGGTCGATCGTCTCGCCGCCACCTAGAATGCGCGAGCGATAAAGCCCCACCCCGTCGGCGCGAACGCCTAGGTGGACGCGAACGTGTCCCTGCGCATCTGGCTGCAGTCGTAGGCTGAGCCCCGTATTGCGATGGGTGGCACCGCTTTCCGGTTGCGGATGGATGCTTTCCACGGTGCTTCCCTCAAGCATTTCACCCTCAAGCTCCAGGCTTAGCGCCTCGCCCGGCTTGCCTTTGATGTCTATTACGAGGGTGCTGGTTGCACCATTTCGCAGGAAGCGTTCGTAATCTACGTGCAGCCGCCCTTGGGCTCCCCTGGCCTCAACGCTACTCAGCACCCCCTTGGAGAACAGGCCTAGCAAGGTGAGCAGGACGACGAGCAGAAGCAGCCAGCTACCGATTCGTTCCAGGGCCCACAAGCGACGCTGGACACGCATGCTTTCGTGAACCGGGTAGTCACGATCTCGGAGGTCTTCAGGGGCCAACTGCGGCATGCCCATCGTCCAGCCTCCAAGTCAGGCTGCGTTGCTTTGCAGTTCCTGCTTCATGGACTTCTTAAGAGCCTCCATCTCGGCACCAAGCTCTGCGAGTTTCTGCTTACCCAACAGCTTGGAGGCTTTAGGAAACATTTCCTTCTCCTCCTCCTCGATGTGGTGCTCCACCAGCTCTTTGAGCACTTTCGCCCGACCGGCGAATTCGAGGGAAGAGGGCGGGGTCTGTTTAAGGTCAGGTAGTACCAGGGAATCCACGGTCCGGTGCTCTTCCTTCGCCTCGGCCCACATGACGCTCTCGTCTTTCTCGCCGGCAGCCTTGAAGGCGGGGTAGAAGATCTGCTCCTCAATGGTGGTATGAATGAGCAGCTCGATTTCGATTCTGCGGAGCAGCTCGGTGCGGGTTTTCACACCCCGCTCTGTGGTGTTTTTGAGCTGTTCCAAGAGAACTTTTACAGTGACGTGGTCCTGTTTGAGCAGTTCGATAGCGTTCATCGTTTTGTCCTCATCTGCTTCACGGGCTCCGGTACGTGCCATTGCCTCTCTAAGTGACTGACGCCAGCGAAGCGAAGCCGTTCAAGCTTTTCATCCTTTCGCTTCAACGCCTGCGAAAGCATGCATACATGAAGGTTCCACAGGGGGTCGAGGCCGCACTCGCCAAGCAGAACAGCTTGAAAGACTGAGCAAGATTTTCGCGAATCGAGGGGCTATAGAGATCCAGCCAGGGCGAGAGGCACATCGGCGCTGGGCTAGACGACCAAACGCACGGAACACGGGGTCGCCCTCGTCTATGGTGTTTGTAGGACAAATGCCCAGGGACTTGGTCATGACCACAACGTATCGGTCCAAGCGCACCCGATTGATGAGCCGGACCATCCTCAGCTTCATAGCCCTTTTTTGCGCAGCCACGCTTGGCGCCATTCTCCTGCTCTTCCATATTGCCCGGAACCTGGATCAGGTCGAGCAGGACGAAAGTCGGTTTTACGCAGAGAAGGCCTTCGCTGAACGCAAAAGCGCTACGGCCGCCATGCTGCAGACCTATGCAGTTTGGACATCCGCCTATGAACATCTGAATGATGAGGTCGATGTTCAATGGGCGTTCGATGCGAACAACGTCGGCCCCTCTCTTTACTTCAACAATGGCTTCGAGGGCGTGTTTGTCCTCGGAGACGGCCAGACGAAGTACTCGTTGATGGAAGGCAAGCTGACTGACACCCCCTTCGAGAGTGTTATCACTTACCCCAAGGACGAGATCGTTGCTCGCGCGCGGAACGCCGCGCGAAAGCAGCAAAGCACTGCCGAATATGTTCTGTTTCGGAGCAAGCCAGCTCTTCTAACCGCCTCTGCCATAACGCCTGGTGACCGAGATCCAAGTGCTGTCATCGAGAGCGCGTCCGTTCTTGTCTTCATCGACACGCTGACCCCAACGAAGCTAATGAAGCTGGGGCGTTCATTCGGCGTGAAAGACCTGCAAGTTGTCGAGGGTGAGTTCGAGAGGGATAAAATCCCGCTGGGTGATACCGCCTTCGCCTTGACGTGGACAGCATCGACACCAGGCCTTGAGCTGTTATGGGCCGTTTTACCACCCCTGCTTGCAGCTGTTGCGCTGATCGGCATCTTGATGGCGCTCTTCATCGGCCAGGCCATCAATCATTCCAGAGAGCTGGATAAGAACTACGATTCGCTCAAACAATCCCAAGAGGATCTTCAGTACAGCGAAGAGCGCTTCAGAGCCGTCGCCGAATCCTCGTCCGATTGGATCTGGGAAACCGACTTTCAGCACCGGCTGATCTACCTATCGGCTCGCTTCACCGATCTGACTGGTTTAGCCATTAGCGATTGGATCGGCCGTCCTCTCGAAGAGCTGATGCTGGGCGATTCCACCAATCTCTCCAATTGGTTGGATTGCTTAAAAGACAGCGACTGTTCGGCCCGTAGCCTGCGCTGCGTCTATCGGGACCATCTCAGCCAGCAGCGCGTGTGTCGCCTCTCCGCGACCGCGATCATCACCGGGGAAGGCTTCGGCGGCTTCCGCGGAACGGCCAGCGACATCACTGACGAGGTCGCAGCCCATGCCAAGATCCAGCACCTTTCCCTTCACGATGCCCTGACCGGACTCCCCAATCGCAACGGCCTCGCCAGCTACACAGCGGAGAAGCTTGTCCCTTCCATCGATACTGACTTCGCGGTGATTCTGCTCGATCTGGATCACTTCAAGCCTATCAACGACAACCTCGGCCACCCAGCCAGCGACGCGGTCCTGGTAGAAATTGCCTCAAGGCTTCGCGCTTGCGTGCGCGACAACGACTTGGTCGCCCGTCTTGGAGGAGACGAGTTCGTGGTAATCCTGACAGTGCCTGGTAACAAGCAGGCAATCGATCAGTTCTGCACCCGTCTGATCACTGAAATTCAGAGAGAAGTGCTCTACGAGGATCATGTTCTCAACGTGGGAACAAGCATCGGGATCGCATTGGCGAATGAGCATGGGCATGACGTGGTCAACCTTATGCGCTTGGCTGATGTGGCTCTGTATAAGGCCAAAGCCGATGGCCGAAACACCTGGCGCTACTTCTCGCCAGAGCTCAATAGCAAGATGGAGGAGAACCATCGAGTCGAGCTGCTGCTGCGCCGGGCATTGAGCAAGAACCAGTTCGTGCTGCACTTCCAGCCACGCTACAAAATGCGTAACACGGAGATCGCTTCCATCGAGGCCCTGGTGCGCTGGCACCATCCCGAGCGGGGACTAATTGGGCCGGATGAATTCATCGGCATTGCCGAGGAGTCGGACATCATCGTCAAGCTAGGCCGCTGGGTGCTGAACGAAGCTTGTGAAACAGCCATGCAGTGGCCCTCTCACTTGGTGGTGTCCGTGAACGTCTCTCCCGCTCAATTCACTCGCAGCAATATCGTTGAGGATGTCCGCGAAGCGCTGAGGCTGTCGGGCCTGCAGGCGAACCGGCTTGAACTGGAGATCACCGAAAACGTGATGCTCAACGATATCGAAGGCGCGTTGAAAACCATGCATGCACTCAAGGAGCTTGGCGTGAAGCTCAACATGGATGACTTCGGTACCGGCTATTCGTCCCTGGGCTATTTACGGACCTATCCCTTCGACAGCATCAAGATCGACAAGCGCTTCATCGCCTCACTAGCCAAGGGGGGCAATGACCGCACCATTGTCCAAGCCATCATCCACCTAGGGCGGGCGATGGGTATGACGGTCACGGCGGAAGGCGTAGAAACTGAGGATCAATACGAAATACTGAAGAGTGATCAGTGCAACGAAGTGCAGGGATTTCTGCTCAGCAAGCCCATCGCCAAGGAACAGCTACTCTCCGTCTTGGCGGAATCACCCAAGCCCGTGAAAATTGCCAAGAAAGCATGATGGTAGTCAGGCTACTGCAGCTCGTTCACGAAGCGGTTCTGCTTCGATACACCCTGCGGCTGGAGCCAGGTAGCGGAGCCCCCTGTTTGATACTCATCACACGCGCTGCGATCTCATTCGGGTACCAGCCAAACTCTTCTTCAAGTGCCGACCGGATATTTGTCCTTACGACCTGAGGGGCAGACCGAACGTAAAGCTCGGCATGGCGCTGAACATCCTCTGGCAAGTTTCGAAGGTGAATGAGCGCCTCCTCAACTGTGGGGCATCTTCCATTGATTTCCTTGAAACGAGCAGGAAGCGCTGTCCATACAACGCCCTCTACACCGATAGAGCGGGCCCAGCGCGCAATTTCTTGTTCGTATGGATAGCGCCGACCATAGCTGGGGGTACTACCGACACACCTTGGCTGTGAGGATGGAATCTTCTCCCTGAGTCTTAAGAACTCCCTGGCTGCGGCCAGGGATTGGGTTTCAACTACGGTCCAAAGGACGCGTGACAGAGGGGCGCCAGGCGAGATCACTGCGTCGAGCTCGCCGCCGTCGCCCACGCGAACGAAATCGATGGCAAGGTCGGGCCCGTCATGTCGCCAGCCTCCCCTCACCGGCAGGATCCCTGGTTTCCATATCAGCGATCCCCATCCAAGACAGGCAATTTTCATCGCTCAATGATTCCCATGCGTTACTGACTGCTTCCAGCGTCCGCCGGTGCGCTCCTAACTCCATGAGCCTGGCTGATCTCATTTCGTCAAAAACTACAGTGAACTGTCTCGGTGGCTGTTTTGCCCCACTTTACAGAAGTCCGAAGCACTGGCTATCAGAGGACGCCAGCTTTGTTCGGGCTGCATGTTTTTTGAGCACTATCGCCTCAATAAGCGCGGTCGGGCGTATGGGCTTATTGCAATCCGGTGCGGGCCAGTGCAGCTCCAGTAGCCAGTACAAAGTCCAATAAGCCTTCGATTGCGGGCGCCGCTTTAGCGTCTACATAGAAATGCTGCGGGGTGCTCAGACTCGCCTGTGGCGAGTTCGCTGGTGGCAGCCCTACGCGCTGACGAACCGCTGCCTCATTGAGCACTGAGCCGTCGTCGAAGCGAATCTTCTCGATCACAAACGCCTTATTGAGGAAATAGTTTTTGATGGTAATGCGCTGGTTGGTATTCAGCTCCAAAACCAGATCCCCACGCGCCTCTCCAGTGATCCGGGTGTAAACGGGGCTTTCATCGCCTCGAATATGCAGGGTGTCGATATTGCCTGGTGTGGTGTCGTAGTCCTGGATTTCGGTGAGGCTGATCTCGGCGTGGCGCCAGTCAGAGTTGACTAGGTAGTAGTCGCCGCCCGGTCCGCCATACAGGCGGTCGCTACGGTGCGGGCTGATGGTAAACGACGGACTCTCACTATTGCCGGCGTTGAGCACATCGCTATAGCGGCTTCCGATCAGCAGATCGTGTCCCCAGTGCGACGAGATGTAGGTGGCCTGATCTCCCGCAGACAAATGATCTGGCTTCTCGCCGCCGCTCAAACGAATGCGCCCTTCTGTATAGCTCGGTGGTTCGTCGGCATGAGGCATAGATGCCGGATCGAAATGGAATGCGCGTAGCATGTCCTTATCGGTCAGCACTTTGCCATTAAAACGAAAGCGCTCGATGCGAAAAGCCGGATCGAGAAAAAAGTTATGAAAGACAGCCACATCTTCATCGCCGCCATACCCTCGTATATGTAAATCATCTCCATGGCGTTCGATGCCCGCGATATTTTCCGCAGACTCACCGAAGTCAAAAGTATCGATGTTTCCCGGTGTGGGATCGAAATCGAGGATTTCCTGAGTGCCGCCGGCGTACTGGCCCATGTAGTAATCGTTACCTAGGCCGCCGTAAAGACGGTTGGCCCCCTCGCCCGGGTAGAGCGAGTCGGACCCGGGACTATCGATCAGAATGTCGTCACCAGCGCCGCCAACGAGGCGGCTGGGTTGGAACGGAGCCACCAGAAAATCATCATCCGGTGTGCCTTGCACGAGCAAGCGAGAGGGAGCGGCCATGATAGGGCCTCATGTGTGGATAGAAGGCACGCCACTACAAGAAGGCCAGCCGGGACTGTTGAGCATAGGACAGTTAAAAGCTTTGTCAGGACCAAAGCTTTCCAGCCGAGAAGCTCAATCAGCCGACATTTAAGAGTGTCAGCTCTTGGCCGGTAGCTGCCTATGATCAGCGTCTGCTTTCGGCCGATTCTGTTGAAAAAGTAGCTTTAGCGGCAGCCAGCCGGTCGGATGTGCCTGCTGTCGAAGTGGCTGCAAGCCACTTCAAGTTGCCTTCCGGCGTTTCACTGAGCGTCCTTGCTCAGGTTT
>NZ_QKRU01000136.1:0-6865 GCF_003234055.1 Pseudomonas sp. 57B-090624 | reverse complement strand
ACGTCCTGCGCACCCCGTCCAACAACAAGCTGCGCCTGGACGACACCCGTGGCCAGGAACACATCAAGCTCAGCACCGAGCACAGCGGCAAGAGCCAGCTCAACCTCGGCCACCTGGTGGATGGGCAGCGGCAGAAACGCGGCGAAGGCTTCGAGCTGCGCACCGACGGCTGGGGCGCGCTGCGTTCCGGCAAGGGCATGTTCATCAGTGCCGATGAACAGCCGCGCGCCCAGGGGCAGGTGCTGGCCATGCAGGACACGCTCGCCCGCCTGCAACGCGCCGCTGAGGAGATGCAGACGCTTTCCGAGGATGCCCAGGTCGCCAACGCCGAGCCGGCCGATGTGCAGGCGCAGCTCGACCTGCTCAGGCAGGACCTGGAGCAGCTCAAGTCCGCCGTCCTGCTGCTCAGTGCGCCCAGGGGCATCGCGCTCAGCAGCGGTAGCCACCTGCAACTGGCCGCCGAAGGCAACCTCATCGCCAACGCGGGCAGGGACGCCGCCTTGAGCGTGGTGCGGCGGCTGTTCATCGGCGTGGGGGAGGGCGTCAGCCTGTTCGTGCGCAAGCTTGGCCTGAAGCTCATCGCCAACCAGGGCGCGGTGCAGATCCAGGCGCAGAACGACCGCCTGGAACTGCTGGCCCGCCAGGGGCTGGAGATCACCAGCACCGAGGATGAAATCCACATCACCGCCAAGAAGAGGATCGTCCTCAACGGTGGGGGCAGCTACATCACTCTGGCACCGGGCGAAGTCGAGTTGGGTAGCGGCGAATTCATTATCAAGGCACGAGTGAACCGACAAGGGAGCGCCTCGCAGCTTCCAGCTATGCCGGCCGTACCGCCACTGCTGGAGTCCGAAGCCGCGCGGCAGGATGACACTGCGTTTTCCGGTTAACGCCCTCTCAGGAGCAAGGAGCATCTATGGATACCAGGAGCTTGGTTCAGCAAATCATGGATAAGACCAACACTTGGCTGGGAGAGCAGCTCCGGCCAAGTGCTCGCGAGCCGGAGTCGCCGGCACCATGCCGACCACTGACCAACTATTGGGTAACTGACCCAGGCAGTGCTCATCTGGCTCCCATTCAGAAATGGAGCCACCCCTTTGGTTCTCGCGCCGACGAGCTACAGCAACTGGTACAGCAAGCCAATGCTGAGCGCGGCTATTACCCATTGGGGCGGAATGGATACTGGCACCTGGGTGTGCATTTCGATTGCGGCACAGCCGGGACGCTGGACCAGACATATGTGCGTTGCCTGGCTGATGGCGAGGTAGTGGCCTATCGCATAGATACCCGATCCCCCTCCACCTCGTACCAACTTGATGGAGAACCGGTGGAGCGAGTCTTCTCGCGAAACTTTGTCTTGGTACGGCATCGGCTGCAGGCACCGGAAATCTTCGGTGCCGATGACACCCCACCCAGCCTGACTTTTTTCAGTCTTTACATGCACTTGCAGGACTGGAAAGCCTATGGTGAATCGCCGGAGTCACCACGACCTGGCTTCTGGTCCTTGGCTGCTCGTTACCAGGTCAAGCCCAATGTCGGCGATACCCATGTGGGTAGCCCCGGTGAGATGGGGTTACGAATCAGGAACCAAGCGACTCAAGGCCGGGTGATCGGCCTGCTGCCACAGGGTATTGCCGTGACCATCAGTGGTCAGGGTGAGTTCCGTGAGTGGATCGATAGCCCAGGTCCTGCGGCGTTGCAGAACCCCGAGGGGGGCCTGCGCGGCTATGTTGCCTTCAGCAACCTACGGCTGAATGCAGCTGGCAGCTACCAAGTGCATCTGAGTCAGGACAACAGCACGCTCAACGTCAGGTCTGAACCGAACGCCAACTCTGAAGTGCTCTTCAAGTTGCCGCAAGGTACCGAAGTAACTATCAGTGGAGAGGGGCAGTTCCGCAAGCTTGAGCGGGTAAACCAGTATCTTCACTACGCATCACTGATACGCGAACTTGAGCCTGAGGCTCTAGACCAGATACTGGTTCTGGACAAGCCGATTTCTATTCGGGCGGGCGAGCTCATTGGCCATCTCGGTGATTATCAGGATCTAGAAGATAAAGAGCCTCAGAAGCAACTGCACTTGGAGGTTTTCAGTCATGAAGATGTTGAAACCTTTATCGACGTCAGCCGTGCTTGGGCGAAGCAGCTGCCAGCCAACTCAAGGACTTGGCTGACGCTACCCCAAGGCACATCAGTAGTGCCGCATCAGGAGCACTTCAGCGTTGCTGGCCCTCCGATCGCTGGAGTAGATACGCCGATCAGCGGCGCTGATCTGCACTTGCCGAAACATAGACTCGATGTCTTGGGCGCCGAAAAGACTATTCGTATTCCCGCAAGAAATGGTGAGGGCGGTTGCACTTGGTATCGCCTTGATGACCTTTTTCATGACGTCGACGGTGTGTTGCTCAACGGGTGGGTTCGGGTTGCTGACAATGATGCCCAATGGCACAGCCCATGGGATTGGAGTGGCTATGCGGCCATTCTCAATGGCGACAGTCTGGAAAGCTGCCAAGCCTATTCATTGAAAGTGCAAGGTATTTTGCCCAGTGAGAAAGATCGTGCGCGAGCCGCACGATTGGCCGATCTATCAGACCGGGGTCCTATTCGAAGCCGCTTGTTCGATTTGATCGCCCGAGGTGCTGACCATAGTGACGTTATGAGTGCCGAGCAATTGCAGCGGGCCCTGCGCCTGCCGCTAAAAGCACAATCTGTTTCCCGTCTGGCGATATATAGCGAAAGCGACTGGCGCTGGACATCGGGGAAGTGGGATGTTCTAGATGATTTATATGGTCACCGAAGTTCGGCTCCGCATAAAAAATGGTTGGCTGAGAAAGAGCGAATTGAGAAATTGAGTTGGTGGCAAGAGGTCGCACCGAGTCTGGCTCTGCCGGCTGATGGACAGGTTTGGTATCTGCACCCAATAGGAATGATTGGAAGCTTTGGTGGTTTAGATTTTTCATTCACTTTGGAAGTTATGCGCAAGCTCTATCCTACACTTGGCGTAGAGCGATATGAAGACCTGCAGAATATTGCCGAAGAGCTCAATTCTCAACTTGTTTTCTATAAATTAGACACTCATCTTAGGCGTGCTCATTTTTTTGCGCAGATTCTGCAAGAGACAGGGTTATCCTTAATCATGGAAGAAGACCTAACTTATAGAGTGAGCGCTTTAATAAGCAAGTTTAGCTACTTCAGGTCTAATCCTGATGAGGCTAATGTGCATGGTTTTGTTGTTTTGCAGGGAAAAATTAAAGCCAACGGAGTGGCTATGGGAATAGATGATTTCAAAGCAATTGCGAATGGCGCTTATGGAGGGCGGGAGGACCTAGGTAATAGAGGTTTTTCAAGTGGGGATGGCTGGAAATACAGAGGGCGTGGCCTTAAACATTTAACGGGTCGATACAATTATCAGCGATTCACCGAGTGGCACCAAAAAAATAGTGCGCTATGGCCAAGCGACGACCTGGACTTCATTGAGTCTCCAGATTTTTTGATGAGCGCGAAATATGCTGCTCGTTCAGCAGCATATTTTTGGCTGGACAAGAAATTATATGAAAGAGCAGATAAAGGTGCGGCGCCATTTGTAGTTGACTTGATTACGGATGTTGTCAATAGAGATACAGACAGTAGGTCGCGTAGGAAGCAGAATTTCAATCAGTTGTGGGTTGAAGAGATTCTGAAATGAAAATTTTTAAGAGAGAGTTGGCAGTTTGTCTGCTGCTCTGCTGTCTTGCAGGGTATGGTGGGGCGGAGAATCACGCAAGTCTTTCTTTGTGCGGTGATGACGAAATGGTTTATATAAGTTGCTCCATAAAGGCGCGAGGTGATATGGGTTTTGTGGGTAATGTTGCCTCTATATGTGCAAAAGGGAATGGTGGTCCAGATGCGGGGTATGTGCAATATCGATACGGCAAGTCTATGCGGGATATAGAAATCACATACCCATCAGAGAGAGTTCCCCCGAGGGGTATATTCAAGATTTATTCGGTTGCGAATATGGTTGGGAGAAATTCTTATTCTGCGGTGGAGTTGCTGCAGTTTAAGGTGGGTAAATACATTTACTCATTTGAGGGGGGCGGTATTGCTGGGTACAGGTTGGTTGTTAGAAAAGGCGTGGATGAGGTGTTTAATGAACGCTGTGATGAGCCTGGGCACGCTTATATAAGCGATCAAGCTTATGAGGGGATTGAGACAGAGGTTTTTGATTGATGCTGCCAATGACGCTGGGGTTTATATGGATAGGGTGTCACATGCACTGATTGTGGCTTTATTTTTATGGTTTGGGGGGTGAGAAGATAAACGCATCCTCAATGTGTTTGGGTGATGAAGCCCTGCAATTTTCATTTAAGGTCGCTGATACAGATAGATTTTTTCTCTACGCGAGGGAAGTGGTGGAGGGTGTTTAGTTTGTCGTTTTGGTAGGTGGAAATATTGAGGCGCGTATCCAGAAAGGCTGGGTAGTGAGTCTTGGAGAGGTTTTTATTTCTCAGGCTATTCACGATGTGGAGGTAGGGCAAACGATGCAATGGGTGACTACTCCTTGTCCTTCAGTCGGAATGAGGCTAATTGCACTTTACGCCAAGAGTGAAGGTTGGTTGAAGATAAGTATGAAATTGGAGTCGTATTTGGGTCTGGATGGATGAGAAGGCTTTTAAGTGGCGCCAAGGAAGAGCAAGTTGGTTCGCTTATGAGGTTAGATGGGAAGCTATGTTGAAAAATAGGTGGTGGGGAGTTTTTGAGCGGAGAGTTTGTGGGTTGGGCAATGCGTCAATTGGTTGTGTGAGTATTTTGGTTGGGTTGCACTTCCCTGTTGCTTAGAAGGTCTTAAGGGGCGTTTGGCGGTTGTCTTGTTAGCGCTATATCGTGAAGTTACTCACCGGCCGCGAATTAAACTAAGTAGGTAAAAATGAGTGGGGTCATTCGCTTAGGCGATAAAAACACCGGCGGTGGAGCCGTTCTGGCGGGCTCTGCTGAGCTGATCTGCAATGGTATCGGCGTCGCCAGAGTCGGCGATCCGGTGAGCTGCCCGATTCCAGGACATGGCCCAAATGTGATTGTGGAGGGCAATCCGAATTTCTGCGATTCGGGTTTTCCGGTTGCCTTCCATGGGCATCGGTGCGCTTGCGGTTGCTCGCTCTTGTCGTCTCTACCAGATGTAAAGGCTATCTGATCATGGTAGTCAGATTGGATGAGATGCCCGCTCCAGTTCCGCAACCTGCGCTACCGCGCCTCCGGGTGTGGCTCGGGCTGCTGCTTATTTGTGTTGCGCTGGGGGGGGGGCTGGTTCTTTGGCTGGCTGAAAGCTCAATGGCAGAAGAGCCTGGACGCTTTTGGTGGGCTTCCCTCGGTTTACCTCTTCTAGTTTGGTGTGGGCTGGGGGCACTTCGGATTCTGGTGTTCACCTTGCAGAAAGGGGCTGCCGATGGATGGAATGCCGCTCGCGAGGAAGATCGACTGAGCAAGGTTGGTCAGGGGCGACGTTCGCAGCAGGTGCTGGGTGTCAGCCTACATACTGCTCTTCGCGATGAGCAAGCGGAGGACATGCGTGCGCTGCAGTTGATCGCCTTGCAAGGCAAGGTCAGTGCTTTACGTGCACAGGCGTCGTGGCAAGGCCAGAGCTCGGTGCGCCATAGTCGTTTGCCGATGGGTGAGTTGGAACGATCTGTAGATGCGCTGCAGCGGCTGTTGTCACAGGTCTTCGCTGATATGTCTCAGGTTTTGACGTCATTTCCGCCCGATCTTCCCTTGGCTTTGCATCTCGACATCAATACCAGCCTATCGGACAAGACAGTCGTGGAGGCCTGGAGGCAGGCGTGGGCTGGGGCTGGTATTCGGCGAGCACTGCAGCCGACAGAGGGTAACGGATTAGCAGTGATTGACCAGTGGTTGGATCATCGCGCCAACGATCAGGCGTTATTGATGATCATCGCTTTTCAAATAGCGCCAGAGGCGGTTGAAGAGTCGACCGAGGCCGTGGTGGGCATGCTGCTCGGTAGTGCCCCGTCGCGAGCCACTCATCCTCATATCTACTTGCATCGTCCTGAACAGGAGCGTGAACCCTCGACCGATGGATTGGTTAGCTCCATCCGTCAGGCTCTGAGCTGGGCTCAGATTGGGGCTGACTCTCTCGATGGAGTCTGGCTGTCGGGCATTGATCATCAACGCCAGGCTGATGTTTGGACGTCACTGGCGCGATTGGGTATTCCAGCTACCCCCCAAAAGGGCCAACACAATCTCGACACCATCCTCGGGAGCAGTGGCAGGACGGCACCTTGGCTAGCGATTGCGGCAGCTGCCCAGGCGGTTCAGCTGCAAGGCCGTCCGCAGCTGACCCTTTGTGGGGATGGCACAGGTTCACCAGAGCTTTGGTGTACTGCGATTCGACCGATTGCTGTGGATCTTCAGGGATAGATGTTCATGAAACTGCTGTGGATGAAAGTGTTGCTTTGGGGTGTCGTGTTCGCAGGCATTGGATTGCTTTTGTTGCTCTGGTGGAAGCCGCACCTCCTGGGGATCAGCGCTGGTAGTGCCGCGCAAAGCATCTGGCTTTGGATTACAGCCGCTGTCACCTTGCTGGTACTTCTCGCCGAGCTGAGTTATCGCGTGGCAGGCTGGCATCTTGGACATTCGTTGTATCGCTTGGATCATGCCAGCGAGGCCCAATCGGGACTTCAAGCATCTGATGTTCTTGGTGTGAACGAGGAGGAAGCTCGTCAACACCTGCGCCAGAACCTCGGTCTTTTCTGGCACCGCCGCGCCCGCCTGCTTCTGGTGATCGGCGAGCCGGACGAAGTCACGGCCATCGCTCCCGGCCTGGCCGGTGCGCAATGGCTGGAAGGCGAGGGTGTCGTCCTGCTCTGGGGCGGTG
>NZ_QKRU01000135.1:0-6927 GCF_003234055.1 Pseudomonas sp. 57B-090624 | reverse complement strand
GGTTCGCATTTGGTCGGGAAAGGGCTTGAGCAAAGTCGCTGGCGCCATAAAAATGCCGCCCCGATGTCGATATGCCATTACTCCAAGGACGGTCGCAATGCGTCTGCAGTCTTTCGCTGCGGGCTTCTGCCTGCTTTTTCCTGCTTTTTCCGTTTTCGCGGCTGACAGCCCCGGCGCGCCCTTCGCGGGTGACCGCGACCTGATCCGCGAGCGCCAGGACCGCATCCTCGAAGAACAGCGCAAGCGCCTGCAGGACCTGCAGCAACTGCCCGGTCGCGAGACCCCCGTCCAGCCCAGTGCACCGGCCAGCCAGGGGCCGTGCTTCGACATCCGCAGCATCCGCCTGCAGGGCGCCAGCCTGATTGCCGCGTCGCGCCAGCGCGAGCTGCTCAAGCCCTTCGAGAACCAGTGCCTGGACAGCGGCCGCCTCAACGAGCTGCTCAAGGCCATCACCCAGCACTACATCGACAAGGGCTACGTCACCTCCCGCGCCTACCTGCCGCAGCAGGACCTGGCCGACGGCGAGCTGGACGTGATCGTGGTCGAGGGCAAGCTCGAAGGCCTCGACAGCTCGGCCATCGCCAGCGACCGCGAACTGGCCATGGCCTCGCCCGCAGGCAACGGCGGGGTGCTCGATTTGCGCGAAATGGAACAACTGGTGGACCAGATCAACCGCCTGCCGTCGCGCCCCGCGCAACTGGAGCTGGTGCCCGGCGCGGACGTGGGCGGCAGCCGCGTGCAGCTCAAGGGCGAGCCGAGCGAGCCCTGGCGCGTGGGCTTGAACCGTCACAACGACGGCCAGCGCAGCACCGGCGAGCAGCAGTGGGGCGCCAGCCTCGATTGGGACAGCCCCTTCGGCCTGGCCGACCAGCTCAGCCTGCGCGGCGGCGGCGACCTGGCCAGCGACCACTGGAAGCACTCGGCCAACCAGAGCGTCCTCTACAACCTGCCCTACGGCTGGTGGAACTTCAGCTACGCCTACAGCCAGAGCTACTACCGCACCCGTAACCAGGGCGATGGCTTCGCCTTCGGCACCGACGGTGAGAGCAAGAACCACCAGTTGCGCGCCGAGCGCGTGCTGCACCGCGACAGCGTCAGCAAGACCGCCGCCAGCCTCGGCATCGCCCACCTGGAAACGCGCAACTACGTGGAAAACAGCCTGCTCGGCAACTCCAGCCCGCGCCTGACCGAATCCCAGCTGGGCTTCAACCATGGCCGGCGCATCGGCAATGCCTTCGTCAACGTCGATGTCGGCTGGCAGCGTGGCATCGGCGCCTTCGATGCCCAGCACGACCGCACACCGTTCCACTACTCGCCCGAGGCCCGCTACAACAAGTACAGCCTCACCGCCAGCTACCTGCAGTCCTTCCAACTGCTGGGGGAATCCTTCAGCGTCGACAGCCTGGTCAACGGCCAGCACAGCGAAGACGTGCTCTACAGCCCGCAACGCATCAGCGTCGGCGGCCTCAGCTCGGTGCGCGGCTTCAAGGAGCAATCCCTCTCCGGCGACACCGGCGCCTACTGGCGTAACCAGCTGCGCTGGCGCCGGCCGGTGACCTGGGCGGCGCTGCAGCCCTTCGTGCAGGAATACGGTGCCGCCTTCGCCTACGACCTGGGAGTGATCCACGGCGATCGCTACAACCCCGGCCAGAGCGGCCGCCTCAGCGGCAACGCCTTCGAGTTCAGCGCCCGGGGCCAGCACCTGGCCGCCTCGGTCACCTTCGCGCGGTCCCTGGAACGCCCTGACGCCATCACGCGCCAGGAGCACCCGGTGTACTTCCGCTTCGACCTCTTCTTCTGATTTCAGCTTCGCCCGGAGTTCCAGTACATGGACGTTCGCAGCCCCTTCTTCCAGAACATCGCCACCGTCCTCGTCGGCGTGATGTTCCTCAACCCCATCGTCTCCACCGCCGCTGATCTCGCGGTGGACGCGGCCGCCGGTGGCAACACCAGCATCGGCAGCGCCGGCAACGGCGTGCCGGTGGTCAACATCGCCACGCCCAACGCCAACGGCCTGTCCCATAACCGCTTCACCGACTACAACGTCGGCCAGCAGGGGCTGATCCTCAACAACGCCACCGACAAGCTGCAGAACACCCAGCTCGGCGGCTACATCATCGGCAACGCCAACCTCAACGGCCGCGCCGCCGGCCTCATCCTCAACGAGGTCAGCGGCGGCAGCCCCAGCCAGCTCAAGGGCTACACCGAGGTGGCCGGGCAGGGCGCCCACGTCATAGTCGCCAACCCCCACGGCATCACCTGTGACGGCTGCGGCTTCATCAACACGCCAAAGGTCACCCTGAGCACCGGCAAGCCGGTGGTGGAGAACGGCCGCCTCGACCGCTACGACGTGGACGGCGGCGCCATCGCCATCGAAGGTGCCGGCCTAAACGCCGGCAACGTCGACCAGTTCGAGCTGATCACCCGCAGCGCCCAGATCAACGCCGAGCTGCACGCCAAGCAGCTGGCGATGGTCACCGGCCGCAACGAGGTGGACGCCGCCACCCTCGCCGCCACCGCCAAGGCCGACGACGGCAGCACCCAGCCGCAACTGGCCATCGACAGCTCCGCCCTCGGCGGCATGTACGCCGGGGCCATCCGCCTGGTGGGCACCGAGCAGGGCGTGGGTGTGAAGCTCGCCGGCGACATGGCCGCCAGTGGCGGCGACATCCAGATCGATGCCAACGGCAAGCTGACCCTGGCGCGCACTGCCGCCAGCGGCGACATCACCCTCAAGGCCGCCGACGTCGACCTGACCCGCGGCGCCTACGCCGGCGGCAAGGCCCGCGTCACCAGCGGCGGCACGGTCGAGGTGAAGGAAAGCCTGGCGGCCGCCGGCGACCTGAGCCTGAATGCCGCGCGCATCGACAACCAGGGCCACCTGGAAGCCGGCGTGCGCGCCGACGGCAGCGCCAACACCGCCAGCGTGCTCGACCTCCAGGGCGGCACCCTGACCAACCGCGGCAAGGTGCTGGCCCAGGGCAGCCTGACCACCGACCTGGCGACGCTCGACAACCAGGGTGCGCAGCTGGTCGCCGCCGGCTCCGCCCAGGTGAAGGCCCAGACCCTGGAAAACCAGGGTGGCCAACTCATCGGCCGGCAGGACCTGAAGGCCGAAGGCAAGCAGCTGGACAACAGCGGTGGGACCCTGGCCGCCAACCAGGCACTGACCGTTACCGTCACCGACGAGGTGAAGAACCTCGGCGATGGCCTGATCCTCTCCAAGGCCGACGGCCTGACCCTCACCACCGCCGTGCTGGACAACCAGGGCGGCACCCTCCAGGCCGACAGCGGCGAGCTCAAGGCCACCGCCAGCACTCGCCTGGACAACCGCAGCGGCAAGGTCCTCGCCGGTGACGGCAAGCTGACCCTCGCGGCCGGCGAACTGCACAACCAGCAGGGCCGCCTCAACGCCCAGGGCGGTGCCCTCACGGCCACCGTCGACAGCCTCGGCAACGGCCAGGGTCGCATCCAGGGCGACAGCGTCGAGCTCACCAGCACCACCCGCCTGGACAACGGCCAGGGCCAGATCGTCGCCACCCAGGGCGACCTCGGCATCAAGCGCGGCGAGGTCATCAACGACGGCGGCCAGCTGCTGGCCAAACAGGCGCTCAAGGTCGATGCCGACAGCCTGCGCAACCAGGGCGGCACTGTTGGCGGCGACAGCGCCAACCTCAAGCTGACCGGCAAGCTGGCCAACGACGGCGGCCTGGTCGAAGCCAGCAAGACCCTCGCCCTCGACCTCGGCTCCGCCAGCAACGCTGGCGGCAAGCTGCGCGCACTCGGCAGCACCGGCACCAGCACCTTCGCCATCGGCGGCCGCTTCGACAACGACGGCGGCCTGGTGGAAATCGGCAACGCCGGCTTCAGCCTCACCAGCGCCAGCCTCAGCAACCAGCAGGGCACCTTGCGCCACGTCGGCACCCAGGGCTTCGCCCTCAGCCTGGCCGATGCCGGGCAGGCCGGCGGCAGCTTCATCACCAACGGCGTGCTCAGCCTCGACGTCGCCGACTGGACCAACAGCAGCCTGCTGCAGGCCCAGCGCCTGGACCTCAAGGTCGGCACCTTCACCCAGACCGCCAGCGGCAAGCTGGTGTCCATCGACGACATCACCGCCAGCGGCGGCGACTGGACCAACGACGGCGCCATCGAAACCGAAGGCAAGCTGCAACTGGCCCTCACCGGCCGCTACCAGGGCAACGGCAGCCTGAAGAGCCTGGGCGATCTGACCCTCAGCGCCGCCAATGCCGAACTCGGCCAGGGCGCGCAACTGCGCAGCGGCGGCAAGGGCGAGTTCCGCCTCGGCAGCAACCTGGTCAACGCCGGCACTATCAGCACCGTGGGCGATGCCCTGTTGATCGTCGCCAGCCTCGACAACCGCGGCACCCTCGGCGCCGCGCAGAAGCTGCGCATCGAAGCCCCGACCCTGCTCAACCAGGGCCTGGTCTTCAGCGGCGCCGACATGGCCCTGCGCGCCAACAGCCTCACCAACCTCAAGGGCGACATCTACAGCCTGGGCGCACTGAGCGTGGCGAAGGACGATGCGAATGGGCAGATGGCGTTGCTGGAGAACCGTTCCGGCGGCATCGAGTCCACGGGCGACATGACCCTGCGCGCCGCCACCCTGACCAACCGCAAGGAGCTGTTCACCCCCGGCAAGACGCTGGTTGCCGGCTCCATCAGCGTGGTTTGCTACGACTGCAGCGGCGACCACCACAACGTCGACTACGTCGCCACCGAGCGCTTCGAAAGCTCGGTGCTGGAAGACTCCGCCGCCTCGCGCATCCACAGCGGCGGCAACCTCGATATCCAGGGCGGCGTGATCGCCAACCGCTACAGCAGCCTGAGCGCCACCGGCAACATCGGCATCCAGGGCACCAGCCTGGAGAACACGGGTGCCGCCAGCGGCATCATCGAACGTGTACGCCGCTTCAACACCGGCCGCGTCACCGACGGTACCGACGAGCGTTTCCGCGCCAACTACATCAACCCCTACAACGCCCAGCCGATGCCCAAGGAAGTGCCCAGCGCGCTCTACAGCTGGGCGCTGACCAGCGACGTCGAGACGCGCACGCCCACCGGTGTCGGCTCGCCGGCCATCATCCAGGCCGGTGGCAACGTCAGCATTCAGGCCACCCAGCCCATCACCAACGACTCGGTCCTGGCCAACCAGGCGCCCCAGGGCGGCAACGCCCAGAGCCTGGACAGCCAGGTGGGCCTCACCAGCCAACCGCTGGTGGTGCAGCTCAACGCACAGCTGGCTCCGGACGCCAACCAGCAGGCGGTCAACCCGCTGACACTGCCGGGCTTCGGCCTGCCCCAGGGGCAGAACGGCCTGTTCCATGTCAATGACGGCCCCGGCCATCGCTACCTGGTCGAGACCCGCGCCGAGTTCGCCAACCTCAAGAGCTTCCTCAGCTCCGACTACATGCTGAGCCGCCTCGGCTTCGACGCCGACCAGGCGCAGAAACGCCTGGGGGACGGCCTGTACGAACAGCGCCTGATCCGCGAAGCGGTGGTCGCCCGTACCGGCAAACGCTTCATCGATGGGCTGGCTTCGGACGAGGCCCAGTTCAAGTACCTGATGGACAACGCCATCGCCAGCAAGGAAGCCCTCAACCTCGCCCCGGGCGTGGCCCTGAGCGCCGAACAGGTGGCCGCCCTGACCCACGACATCGTGTGGATGCAGGAGCAGGACGTGAATGGCGAGAAGGTGCTGGTGCCGGTGCTCTACCTGGCCCAGGCCAAGGACCGCTTGGCGCCAAGCGGCGCACTGATCCAGGGCCAGGACGTCGCCCTCATCAGCGGCAGCAGCCTCAGCAACAGCGGCACCCTGCGCGCCAGCAACCAGCTGCAGGCGTCCGCCCTGAACATCGACAACCGTGGCCTGATGCAGGCGGGCGATCGCCTGTCCCTGCTGGCCACCGACAGCATCCGCAACGCCCGTGGCGGCATCATCAACGGCAAGGACGTCAGCGCCATCGCCCTCACCGGTGACATCATCAACGAGCGCACCATCAGCCAGGACGCCCGCAGCGGCAAGAACTTCAGCCAGCTCACCAGCGTGGTGGACAAGGCCGCCGGGATTGAGGCGAGCAACAGCCTGAGCCTCACCGCCGGGAAGGACCTCCAGAACATCGGCGGCACCCTCAAGGCCGGCGGCAACGCCACCCTGAAGGCCGGCAACGACCTGGTCATCGCCTCTGCTGCCGAGGAAAACGGCAGCATGCGCCAGGACAAGCGCCATTTCTGGAGCAATACCAGCACCACCCAGCATGGCAGCGATGTGCAGATCGGCGGCAACCTGCAGGCCAGCGCCGGGCAGGATCTCGCCGTGATTGCCAGCACCGTCAAGGCCGGGGGCAATGTCAGCCTGGAGGCCGAGCGCGACATCACCATCGCTGCGGCAGCCGATGAGAGCAGCAGCGAATACCGCTACAAGCGCAGCGGCAAGAAGATCAACAAGGAAGACAGCACCATCCGCCAGCAGGCGGCGGTGATCGAAGCAGGTGGCGATCTCGATATTGAGGCGGGTGGCAACCTGCTGCTCAGCGCCAGCAAGCTCAAGGCCGGCGATGAAGCCTACCTGTACGCCGGCGAACAGCTGGCCCTGACCGCAGGGCAGGACAGCGACTACCACCTCTACGACATGAAGAAGAAGGGGGCCTTCGGCGCCAAGAAGACCCAGCGCGACGAAGTCACCGATGTCCGCAATGTCGGCACCAGCATCATCACCGGCGGCGACCTCACCCTCGCCAGCGAAGGTGACCAGCTTTACCAGCGCGCTCACCTGGAAAGCGGCGGCAACCTGACCCTTGAAAGTGGCGGTGCCATCACCTTCGAAGCGGTGAAGGACATGCACCAGGAGAGCCATGAGAAGAGCAAGAGCAGCTTCGTGTGGAACTCCATGGAGGGCAAAGGCAAGAC
>NZ_QKRU01000134.1:0-7149 GCF_003234055.1 Pseudomonas sp. 57B-090624 | reverse complement strand
CCCGGCGCCACCCGCCGCCCCACCCGCTGAACCCGACCCCGTGGTCGAACGACCCTGGCCGGTGGTCGGCGCGCCGGGCGCGGCGGTGGATGAGCCCTGCCCGGACGTCGAGGCGCCCGGCCGCGCCGTGGAACTGCCCGGCACGGCGGTGGAGGTACCCGGCAATGCCGTCGAACTGCCTTGCCCCGTCGTGGGGTTGCCGGGGGCGTTGGTCGGCACGCCCTGCCCGGTAGTGGGCGTCCCGGGGGCCGTGGTCGGCGTACCCGGCCCGGTGGCCGGCGCACCGGGCGCAGAGGTGGGATTGCCCGTGGTGGTGGTCGGCGACCCCACCGAGCTTCCGGAACCGGCCCCTGGCGTAGCCGCCGAAGACGGCACGCCGGAATTGTTCAGCGCCGGTTGCTCGCCCTTGCGCTCGGCCTCCATGTTGGCGCCGATCTGATCGCGCTCCTGCTCCATGGTCAGGTCTTCGTCATCGGCCAGCACCGCCGTGGAAACGGCCCCGACCAACAGCAGCAACGGAAGATTCAGCCGTCTCATCGCAACCTCCAGGTTCATTCGGCATGACCCAGGGTTGACCTCGCCCGGTGCCCGCCTGTTCAGCCGAAATATCCCGGGCACGTCGTCGACGCCCCCTGCACGCCGGCCATCGCCATGGCGCCAGGCGACTCGTGAGTCGGCAACGGTCCTCGGGCCAGGGGCCGTTTTCCCGTGGAGGTGCCGTACCCGGCTGCCCTCCCCCCACGAAAGCCGACAACACCGGGTCGGAAAGACCGAAACCCCTGCGAGGAATCATGGCGAGGCCAGCCATGCCGCCGGCTGGCCGGCGTTCACGGGCCTATGGAGGCACAGTGCACGCACGCTCTCGGCCCCATGGCCAATACCGCGAAGGGGGTGATACTTGTTTTCAACGGACCAGGGAGGAACACCTGATGGCTGAAAACAAATTTCAACGACGACTGCTCGACCCCAACGGCAAGGGCCTCGGCCACGCCCCGCACGGAGCCCTGGTGGAGCACGTGGAGGCATACGGCTGGGACATCCTCGCCGACGACGTCAGCCTGCCGGTCGCCGTGCTGCGCCAGAGCCGCATCGAACACAACCTGGCCTGGATGAGCCGGTTCATCCATGCCTATGGCGTGCAACTGGCGCCCCATGGCAAGACCACCATGAGCCCGGCGCTGTTCCACCGGCAGCTGGAACACGGCGCCTGGGGCATCACCCTGGCCACCGCGCCCCAGGTCCAGGCCGCACGCAACCACGGCGTGAGCCGCGTGCTGATGGCCAACCAGCTGGTGGGCAAGGCCAACATGGCGATCATCTCGCGCCTGCTTCGCGACCCGGGCTTCAGCTTCTATTGCCTGGTGGAGTCCGCGGCCAACGTCGAGGCACTGGGGCGCTATTTCAGCGACGCCGGCCAGCGCCTGCGGGTGCTGCTGGAGTTCGGGGTGCAAGGCGGCCGCACCGGTGTCCGCAACCAGGCCCAGGAAGCCGAGGTGCTGGCCGCCATCGCGCGCTGGCCCCAGACGATCAGCCTGGTGGGCTGCGAGGTCTACGAAGGCGTGCTGCAGGAGGAGCATCAGGTCCGCCAGCTGCTCGGCCATGTGCTGGAGCGCACGCGCCGACTGGCCAGCGAGGGCCGCTTCGGCGAACCCGAGGTGATTCTCTCCGGTGCCGGTTCCGCCTGGTTCGACGTGGTAGCGGAGACCTTCGGCGGCCAGGACATCGGCAGGCCGCTGCAGGTGGTGCTGCGCCCGGGCTGCTACCTGACCCACGACGCCGGCATCTACCGCGAGGCGGCCCGGCGCATCCACGCCAGCAATGCCGTGGCCCGGGAGATGGGCAGCAGCCTGCTCCCGGCATTGCAGCTCTGGGCCCATGTGCAGGCCCTGCCCGAACCGGGCCTGGCGATCGTGGGCCTGGGCAAGCGCGACGCCGCGTTCGATGCCGGCATGCCCCTGCCGGCGCTGCACCACCGCCCCGGCGAAGGAGCCCGGCCAACGGTCGCGCCCAGCGCCTGGAGGCTCACGCGGATGATGGACCAGCACGCCTTCATGGAAACGCCTCCCGACGCCGACCTGCAGGTGGGCGACCTCTTGGCCTTCGATATCTCCCACCCCTGCCTGACCTTCGACAAATGGCGCCAGTTGCTGCTGGTGGATGACGACTACCGCGTCCGGGGCGCCGTGGAAACCTTCTTCTAGTCCAGCCCCCATTTCCAAGACGAGCCGACCCCGCCCCTGCGCGCGGGACGGTCGGCCTTTGCCTCGACCAAGGAGGACACGATGCCCGCCACTGCCGACAGTCACCTGCTGATCCATGCCCTGATCGCCATCATCGCCCTGGTGCTGCTGATCGCGCGTTACCGCCTCAACCCCTTCATCGTCATCACCCTGGTCTCCATGGGGCTCGCCCTCTCCGCCGGGATGCCGCCCCAGGAGATCATGACCGCCTACGAGGCCGGGGTAGGCCGCACGCTCGGCCACATCGCGCTGGTGGTCGCCCTGGGCACCATGCTCGGCAAGATGATGGCCGAGTCCGGGGGTGCGGAGCGCATCGCACAGACCCTGATCGCCCGTTTCGGCGAACGCAATGCGCATTGGGCCATGGCCGCCATCGCCTTCCTGTGCGGCCTGCCGCTGTTCTTCGAGGTGGGCTTCGTGCTGCTGGTGCCCATCGCCTTCACGGTGGCCCGCCAGGTCGGCGTGTCGATCCTGATGACCGGCCTGCCCATGGTGGCCGGGCTGTCGGTGGTCCACGGGCTGGTTCCACCCCACCCCGCCGCCATGCTGGCGGTGGGCGAATACTCCGCGCAGGTGGGCAGGACCGTGCTCTACGCCATCCTGGTGGGCGTGCCCACCGCCGCGATCGCCGGCCCGCTCTTCACCCGGCTGGTGGCACCGCGTATCCACCTGCCCGCCCACAACCCCATCGGCGAACAACTGCTCCGCGCCGAGGGCTCATCCGCTTCGCTGCCGGGCTTCAGCATCACCCTCGGCACCATCCTGCTGCCGGTGGCGCTGATGCTGCTCGGAGGCTGGGCCGATGCGCTGAGCACCCGGGGCAGCGGGCTCAACCAACTGCTTTCGTTCATCGGCAACTCGGTGGTCGCCCTGCTGATCGCCACCCTGTTCAGCTTCTGGAGCCTGGGGCTGGCGCGAGGCTTCAACCGTGACGCGATCCTGAAATTCAGCACCGAATGCCTGGCACCCACCGCCGCCATCACCCTGCTGGTGGGGGCCGGTGGTGGCCTCAATCGCATCCTCATGGAGACCGGCATCACCACCGAGATCGTCGCCCTGTCGTCGCGCTTCGAATTGTCACCCCTGCTGCTGGGGTGGCTGGTCGCCGCGCTGATGCGCATCGCCACCGGCTCGGCCACCGTGGCCATGACCACCGCCGCCGGCATCGTCGCCCCCATCGCCCTGGCCAGCGGCTACCCCCATCCGGAGCTGCTGGTACTGAGCACGGGTGCGGGTTCGCTGATCCTCTCCCACGTCAACGATGGCGGCTTCTGGCTGATCAAGGAGTACTTCAACCTGTCCGTGCTCCAGACCCTGCAGACCTGGACGGTGCTGGAAACGCTGATTTCCCTGGTTGCCCTGGCGCTCACCGGCGGCCTGGCGCTGGTGCTCTGATGGACATCCTGTACCTCATCCGCAGCCGCCGGGAAACGCTGGGCGGCAACGCCGCACGCATCGCCGAAGCGGTGCTGGACGACGTCGCCTTCGCCGCAGCGGCCAGCATCGACCAGTTGGCCAGCAAGGCCGGCGTGAGCAAGGCCGCCATGTCGCGCTTCGCGAGGCTGATGGATTGCGACGACCTGCGCGACCTGCGCCTGAAACTGGCCCGCGCATCACGGGTCGGGAATCGTTTCCTGGGGGGAGCACCAACGCCGGTCTCGCCCTTTCACGGCCAGATACTGGCGGACATCGAAACCAGCCTGCGGCGCCACCTCGACGGGCTCGACGGGGCTCGCCTGGAGGCCGCCGTCGACCTGCTGGCCGGCGCGCGGCGCCTCCATGCCTTCGGCATGGGCGGCTGCTCCACGCTGTTCTCCATGGAGGTGCAATACCGCCTGGTACGGCTGGGCTATCCGGTCTCCAGCTACCACGACCCGGTGCTGATGCGCATGGTCGCCTCGACCTGCACGAAGGGCGACGTGCTCATCGTCCTCTCCCTCACCGGCGCACTCCCGGGCATGCCGGACATCCTGCGCGTGGCGCGAGCCTATGGCGCCCGGATTCTCGCCATCACCCGCGAAGACGGGCCGCTGGCCCCGCTGGCGGACGTGGTGCTGGGGCTGCACCTCGATGAAACCGACTTCATCCACAAACCGACGGCTGCCCGCTACGGGATGCTGCTGGTCATCGACCTGCTCGCCACGGAACTCGCCTTGCGCAACGTCGATGCCAGCCAGGAACTCCTGCGCCGGGTGAAGCTGGCGCTGGACGAATACCGCCAGGACGGCGACCGACTACCACTGGGGGACTGAAGCATGACGCACTACGACACGCTGATACGCCGCGCGCGGATCATGGATGGCAGCGGGACGGAGGAATTCGTCGCCGATGTCGGGCTCGACCAGGGGCGCATCGTCCACATCGGCGAGGCCGCCGGCGACGGCACGGCCAACCGGGTGTTCGACGCCGAGGGCCTGGTCCTGGCCCCGGGCTTCATCGACGCGCACACCCACGACGACATGGCGGTGATCCGCCACCCGGCCATGCTGCCCAAATTGAGCCAGGGCGTAACCACGGTGATCGTCGGCAACTGTGGTATCAGCGCCGCACCCGTCAGGCTGGCCGGCCCCCTGCCGGACCCGATGAACCTGCTGGGGCCGGCCGAGGCGTTCCGTTATCCGCGCTTCGCCGACTATCGCCAGGCGGTCGAGCAGGCCTGCCCGGCCGTCAACGTCGCCGCCCTCGTGGGGCACACCGCCCTGCGCAACAACCACTTGGACCGCCTCGACCGCAGCGCCAGCCAGTCCGAGATCCGTGCCATGCGCATCGAGCTGGCAGCCAGCCTGGCCGAAGGCGCCATCGGCCTGAGCAGCGGGCTGGCCTACGCGTCGGCCCATGCCGCGGGCATCGATGAGGTGCGCCAACTGGCCGAAGAACTGGCCCAACACGGCGGCCTGTACGCCACGCACCTGCGCGATGAGTTCGACGGCATTCTCGACGCGCTCGACGAGGCCTTCGCCATCGGCCGCCACGCCGACAGCCCGGTGGTGGTGTCCCACCTCAAGTGCGCGGGCGCCGGCAACTGGGGGCGCAGCACCGAGGTGCTCGCCCACCTGGACGCCGCCAGCGCCAGGCAGCCACTGGGCTGGGACTGCTACCCCTATGCGGCCAGCGCCTCGACCCTCGACCTCGGCCAGGTCACCGACGCCTACGAGATCCTGATCACCTGGTCGGAGTCCCATCCCCACATGGCGCGCCGCACCCTCGCCGATATCGCCGCCACCTGGGACCTGCCCCTGCTGGAGACGGCGCGACGCCTGCAGCCCGCCGGCGCGGTGTACCACTGCATGAGCGAGGCGGACGTGCAGCGCATCCTCGCGCACCCGCTGACCATGATCGGCTCGGACGGCCTGCCGGAAGACCCACACCCGCACCCACGGCTCTGGGGGACGTTCCCCCGGGTGCTCGGCCACTACGCCCAGGACATCGGCCTGTTCAGCCTCGAAGAAGCCGTGCGCAAGATGACCTCGCTCCCTGCCGGGCGCTTCGGGCTGGACCGGCGCGGGCTGATCCGCACCGGCCACTGGGCCGACCTGGTGCTCTTCGACCCGCTGAGCCTTTCGGACGTCGCCAGCTTCGAGGACCCGCAATGCCCCGCGACCGGCATTCACGCCGTGTGGGTCAACGGCACCCTGGCCCATTGCCCCGGCGAAGCCTGCACGGAAAGGGCCGGTCGCTTCCTCACCCGCAACCCACTCGAACGGACCTGAAGGAGTTCCCCATGACCGAGTTGAAACGCTACGCCCGGGCCACCGGCAGCGCCGCCCAGCCCATGCCATTCGCCCGTGCCGTACAGGCCGACGGCTGGCTCCATGTATCGGGCCAGACGCCGCTTCTGGACGGTGTGCTGGTGGACGGCGGCATCGTCCCCCAGGCGCGCCAGTGCCTGCGCAACCTGGTGGCGATACTCGAGGAGGCAGGCTACGGGCCCGAGCACATGGTGCGCTGCGGTGTCTGGCTGGACGACCCTCGGGACTTCACCGCCTTCAACGCCGTGTTCCTGGAGTTCTTCGGCGAACACCCGCCAGCACGGGCCTGCGTGGTTTCCAGCATGGTGATCGACTGCCGCGTCGAGGTGGACTGCATCGCCTATCGCGCACCCGAGCGGGACTGACCGCATGCGCATCGCCTGCCTCGGGGAGTGCATGGTGGAGCTCGCCGGAACCCCGCTCAGGCGCGGTTTCGGCGGCGATACCCTGAATACCGCCCTCTACCTCGCCCGCCTGCTGGCCGGGACGACACACCGGGTCGAATACCTCAGCGCCCTCGGTGACGACCCCCTCAGCGAGCAGATGCTCCACGCCTGGAAAGACGAAGGCATCGACACCCACCGGGTGGCACGGCTCCCGGGCCAACGCCCGGGGCTGTACCTGGTGGAGGTCGATGCGCTGGGCGAGCGCCGCTTCCATTACTGGCGCGGGGAAAGCGCCGCGCGCCGCTGGTTTTCCGGCGAGATCGCTCTAGCGGACTGGCTCGCCCGGCCGCGCCCCGACCTGCTCTACCTGTCCGGCATCAGCCTCGCGCTGTTTTCGCCGCCACGGCGCGAGGCGCTGCTGGCTGCACTGGCCGACTTCAGGGCCGAGGGCGGCCGGATCGGCTTCGACAGCAACTACCGGGCGGAACTCTGGAGCGTCGAAGAAGCACGGCCCATTCACCAGCGGATGCTGTCCCTGACGGACATCGCCCTGCTGACGCTGGATGACGAATGCCGACTGCATGGCCCCCATGAGGCACGGGCCGCGGCGGATCGGGCACTCCAGCTGGGGTGTGTGGAAGTGGTGATCAAGCGCGGCGCCGCGGACTGCCTGGTCGCGACCGCCGATCAACGCATCGAGGTGCCCGCCCTCCCCGTCCCGCGCGTGGTGGACAGTTGCGCGGCGGGCGATGCCTTTGCGGCGGGCTACCTGGC
>NZ_QKRU01000133.1:0-7178 GCF_003234055.1 Pseudomonas sp. 57B-090624 | reverse complement strand
GTTGCAGGCTCGCGGCCTAAGGGTGGATACGACTTCCAGCCCCTCCCCCGATGATCAGTCGGGGACTATTACCCCTGTGGAGGTATTAGTCGAGATACAAGGGTGGATGGCGCTTTTTCCATCCACCAGCGGTGTTCCCGGGGGCACCGAGTCGGGCAGCGCTGCGCACTGCTTGGGCGAGTGAATTCGCCCCTACAAGGCGCCGAAGGCGGCCAACAGATCCTCGACGAACGCCTGTTGCGCTTCGCTGGGTTCGCGGCCGCGGTGGTGGGTGAGGCGGAATTCCACGTCGAAGCCCAGGCGCTCGGGGAGCAGGGCGCGCAGTTGCCCGCGTGCCTCCCAGGGCGCGGCGATGTGGCGGGGGAGGTAGCCGATATGGGCGCCGGAGAGGATCAGCGCCAGGGTGCCTTCCACCTGCTCGGTCACCGCGCTGCTGGCGGCGGACTGGAAGGGCTCGGCCTCGCCGATGAAGCGGTAGGGGTGCAGCACCCGGTCGCAGTGGCGCAGGTCGCTCTCGGTCACGCGCGTGCGGTCGAACAGCGGGTGCCCGGCGCCGCAGAACAGCAGTTGCTCCTCGACGAACAGCGGCCGATGCTCCAGCGCCTGCTGGTTGCCGGAGAAGTAGCCGATGGCCAGGTGCAGCTGGTCCTGCAGCAGGCGCCGCTCCAGTTCGGCGGGCATGGCGCTGAGCAGCTCGATGCGCACCGCCTGGCGGCGCGAGCGGAAGCGTCGGATGGCATCGGCCAGGCGCTGCATCACGGCATCGTCGAGGGACTCGGAGAGGCCGATGCGCAGCTCGCCCAGGAGCATGTCGGCCATGCCCCGCGCCTCGCCCTTGAAGGTTTCGATGGCGCCGAACAGCCGTCGCGTGGCTGCCAGTACCTGCTCGCCCTTGGGCGTCAGGCGGAAGCCGGCCTTGCCGCGCTCGCACAGGCGAAAGCCCAGGCGCGTCTCCAGCTTGGCCATCTGCGTGCTGATGGTGGATTGGCCCACCCCCAGCGCGCCCTGGGCGGCGCTGAAGCCGCCGCTTTCGACCACGGTGACGAACAGCCTGAGCAGTTGCAGGTCCAGGTCCTGGAGTTGGGCGAGCATGGGAATCTCCAAACATCGATGACGAGCGATGCCAAAGTAGAACACTTCATATTTATCCGAAGCAAAGCCCGGCGCAGGATCGCCCCATCACCGCTCCGGGAGCTTTCTCCATGCGCCTTTCCCTGTTGTTCGCCCTGCTCGCCGCCTGTGTCCTGCCCGCCCATGGGCAGGACCGGGAGCTGAACCTCTACAGCTGGTCCGCCTACATCCCGCCCCAGGCGCTGGAGCGCTTCAAGGCCGAGACCGGCATCAAGGTGAAGTACGACATCTTCGACAGCGCCGAAGCCCTCGACGCCAAGCTGATGACCGGCGGCAGCGGCTATGACGTGGTGTTCCCCGCCAGCAGCGGCCTGGCGCGGGCGATCAAGGCCAAGGCGGTGCAGCCGGTGCAGCGCGAGCAGCTGCATAACTACGCCAACCTCGACCCGGAGCTGCTGGCCAAGCTCGCCAGCGTCGACCCCGGCAACCGCTTCGGCGTGCCCTACACCTGGGGCACCATCGGCCTGGGGCTGAACCGCGACGCGGTGCAGCAACGCATCCCCGACGCACCGCTGAACAGCCTCGACCTGCTGTTCAAGCCCGAGTACGCCAGCCGCCTGAAGGACTGCGGCATCGCCGTGATCGACTCGCCCCAGGAGGTCATAAGCGTCGCCCTGCACTACCTCGGCAAGGACCCGTACAGCACCGCCAAGGCCGACCTCGCGGCGGTCCACGGGCTGCTCACCGCGTTGCAGCCGAACCTGCGCTACGTCGGCGCCGGCAAGCACATCAACGACCTGGCCAAGGGCGAGATCTGCCTGGCGCTGACCTACAACGGCGACGCCGCCATCGCCGCCGAGCAGGCCCGCGAGGCGAAGATGCCCTTCGAGGTGGTCTACCGCATCCCCCGCGAGGGCACGCTGATCTGGTTCGACACCCTGGCCATCCCCGCCGACGCGCCGCACCCCCAGGCGGCCCATGCCTTCATCGACTGGATGCTGCGCCCCGAGGCCATCGCCGAGCTGACCAACAGCCAGTTCTTCGCCAACGCCAACCAGGCCGCCACGCCGCTGTTGGACCCGGCGGTGGCCAACGACCCCGACATCTACCCGCCCCAGGCCGTGCGCGACCGCCTGTTCGGCGAGCAGGAACTGACCCTCAAGCAGCAGCGCGAGCGCACCCGCCTCTGGACGCGCTTCCGCACCCAGTACTGAACCCGCGCAGACGGGAAACACCCCACCGATGGAGCCCGATGACATGGAACACGCCTACGACAACGACCAGGCCATCACCCGGCCGAGCCTGCTGGGCACGGCCGCCGAAGCCACCTACGCCGGCATCACCAGCTTCATGCGCCGGCGCTACAGCCGCGACCTCACCGGCGTCGACCTGGTGGTGAGCGGGGTACCCTTCGACACCGCCACCACCAACCGCCCCGGCAGCCGCTTCGGGCCACGCGCCATCCGCGCCGCCTCGGTGCAGATGGCCTGGGCGCGGCATTTTCCCTGGGAGTTCGACCCCTTCGACCACCTGGCGGTGATCGACTACGGCGACTGCGCCTTCGACCACGGCACGCCGCAGCACACGCCGGAGGCGATCCAGGCCCACGCCGCGCACATCCTCGAGGCCGGCGCGGCGATGCTCACCCTGGGCGGCGACCACTTCATCAGCTACCCGCTGCTCAAGGCCCACGCCGCCAAGCACGGGCCGCTGTCGCTGATCCACTTCGACGCCCACAGCGACACCTGGCCGGACGAAGAGGGCCAGCGCATTGACCACGGCACCATGTTCTTCCACGCCGCCCGCGAGGGCCTGGTGGACCCGGCGCGCTCGGTGCAGATCGGCCTGCGCACCACCAATGACGACGTGATGGGCTTCCAGGTGCTGGACGCCCGCGAGGTGCACCGCCACACGCCCGAGCAGATCGCCGAGCGCATCCGCGCGCGGGTGGGGGACAACCCGGTGTACCTGACCTTCGACATCGACTGCCTCGACCCGGCCTTCGCCCCCGGCACCGGCACGCCGGTGTGCGGCGGGCTCTCCAGCCACCAGGCGCTGGAAATCCTCCGCGGCCTGCGCGGCATCAACCTGGTGGGCATGGACGTGGTGGAAGTGGCACCGCCCTACGACAACGCCGAAGTCACCGCCCTGGCCGGCGCCACCCTGGCGATGGAGATGATCTGCCTGTACGCCGCGCGGCATAAGTTGGGCGAGCGCTAGGCGCGGCTCTGTGGGAGCGAATTCATTCGCGAACGAGGTGAAGCAAGAGCATCGCGGCTGAAGCCGCTCCCACAGGGTGGCCACCTGTAGCCCGGACTTCAGTCCGGGGCCGGCGGTGATGTCGGCGAGGAGCCTTCGCGAGCAGAGCTTGCTCCTGCGGGGTTGGTGCCAGCCGGGGGGATTCCCGGGCTGAAGCCCAGGCTACGGAGCGCTCTGGCTCGGTGGGAGCGAATTCATTCGCGAACGAGGTGAAGCACGAGCATCGCGGCTGAAGCCGCTCCCACAGGGTGGGCTACGGGATGCACCTGAAAAAATCCACGGGCCCAAGGGTGGGCCCGTGGCTTCACGCACAACCGCCGATCATGGCGCGCAGGCCCAGGCGGGCCTCCTGGAACAGCCGCGCATCCATCAGCCGGGGTTGGTCGACGATGGGGCGGAAATCCATGCGCTCGATGATGTCGCGCTCGACGTCGATGCCCGGCGCGACCTCGATCAGCTCCAGGCCTTCGGTGGTCAGGCGGAACACGCAGCGCTCGGTCACGTAGAGCACCGGCTTGGCGGATTCGGCGGCGAGGCGGCCGGCGAAGGTGCGGTGCTCCACCTCGCGCACGAACTTGCGCAGTTCTCCGTCCTGCACGATGCGCAGGGCGCCGTTCTCGATGCGGATGTCCTGCGGGCCGGCGCTGAAAGTGCCGACGAAGACCACCGCCTTGGCGTTCTGGCTGATGTTGATGAAGCCCCCGGCACCGGCCAGGCGCGTGCCGAACTTCGACACGTTGAGGTTGCCCGCCGCATCCGCCTGGGCCAGGCCGAGGAAGGCGAGGTCGAGGCCGCCGCCGTCGTAGAAGTCGAACTGGTAGGGCTGGTCGATCAGCGCGCTGTGGTTGCAGGCCGCGCCGAAGTCCAGGCCCGAGGCCGGCACGCCGCCGATCACCCCGGGCTCGGCGGTGAGGGTCAGCAGGTCGATCACCCCTTCTTCCGCCGCCACCGCCGCCACGCCCTCGGGCATGCCGATGCCGAGGTTGACCACGGCCCCGGGCTTGAGCTCCAGCGCGGCGCGACGGGCGATGAGCTTGCGCAGGTCCAGCGGCATGGGCGCCAGGCTGCCTTCGGGCACCCGTACCTCGGCGGCGAAGGCCGGGTTGTAGGCGGTGGCGAAGGTCTGCTGGTGGTGCTCCGGCGCGGCCACCACCACGCAGTCGACGAGGATGCCGGGGATCTTCACCTGGCGCGGGTTGAGCGAGCCACGGGCGACCACCCGCTCCACCTGGGCGATCACCAGCCCGCCGGAATTGCGCGCGGCCATGGCGATGGCCAGGCTCTCGATGGTCAGCGCCTCGCGCTCCATGGTCAGGTTGCCGTCCTCGTCGGCGCTGGTGGCGCGGACGATGCCGACGTGGATGGGGAAGGTTTTGTAGAAGAGGTAGTCCTCGCCGTCGAGGGCCATGCGCCGCACCAGCTCCTCGGTGGTGCGGGCATTGAGCTTGCCGCCGCCGTGCTCGGGGTCGACGAAGGTGCCGAGGCCCACCCGCGACAGCTGCCCCGGCTTGCCAGCGGCGATGTCGCGGAACAGCTGGGAGATCACCCCCTGGGGCAGGTTGTAGGCCTCGATGCGGTTCTCCACCGCCAGCTTCTGCAGCCCCGGCACCAGGCCCCAGTGCCCGCCGATCACCCGGCGTACCAGCCCCTCGTGGGCCAGGTGGTTGAGGCCCCGGCCCTTGCCGTCGCCCTGGCCGGCGGCGTAGACCAGCGTCAGGTCGCGCGGCGCCTGCTCGGCCTGGAAGCGCTGCTCCAGGGCGATGGCGATGGCCTCGGCGAAACCGATGCCGACGAAGCCGCCGGTGGCCAGGTGGGCGTTGTCGGGGATACGCGCCACCGCCTCGGCGGCGCTCATCACTTTGCTCATGTCATACCTCGAGCGTGGAATTGGGGGCGGCCTGCTTCTCCCGTGGGAGCGGCTTCAGCCGCGAAGGGCCGCGCAGCGGACCCGGGGCGCCCCTGCGGGCCGCATCGCGAATGAATTCGCTCCCACGAGCCGCACATCAGAAACTGCCGAACAGGCTGCCGAGGGTGATCACCACCACCAGGGCGGCAAGGGGGAAGATCACCGTGTTCATGAAGATGAATCTGTAGGAATCACGGTGGGTCAGCTTGCAGATGGCCAGCAGCGAGATCACCGCGCCGTTGTGGGGCAGGGTGTCCATGCAGCCGGAGGCCATGGCGGCGACCCGGTGCAGCAGCTCGGGGCTGATGCCGGCGGCGTTGGCCATCTCCAGGTACTGCGCGCCGAGGGTCTTGAGGGCGATGGACATGCCGCCGGAGGCGGAGCCGGTGATGCCGGCGAGGATGTTCACCGCCACCGCCTCGGACACCAGCGGGTTGCCCGGCACGCTCAGCACCAGGTCGCGGATCACCACGAAGCCGGCGAGGGAGGCGATCACGGTGCCGTAGCCCACCTCGGAGGCGGTGTTGAGGATCGGCAGCATGGAGCCGAAGGTGCCGTCGTTGAGGCTCTGCTTCAGGTCCACCCAGCGCCGCCAGTGCAGGCCGATGAGCAGCAGCACCGCCGCGCCGAGGGCGACGATGATCGACCAGATGCCGATCACCGACTTGGCGTCCTGCAGGCCGCCGAACTCGGGCTTGGCCAGGTAGCTGGTGTCGAGGTTGGGCAGCACCTGCTTGGCCATCAGGAAGTTCAGCGCGATCACCAGCAGGATGGGCAGCAGCGCCAGCCAGAAGCCGGTCACCGGCAGGCCGCTCTGCTCGGTGGGGTCGTCCTTGTGGCTGCCGTAGCCTTCGCCGGCGGCCATCAGCTTGCGGGCCTGGGCAGCGAGCCACCAGCTGCCGAGGCCGAGCATGATCAGCCCGCCGATCAGCCCGAGGATGGGCGCAGCGAAGGCGTCGGTGCCGAAGAAGGGACTGGGGATGGCGTTCTGGATCGCCGGGGTGCCGGGCAGGGCGGTCATGGTGAAGGTGAAGGCACCCAGGGCGATGGCGCCGGGCAGCAGCCGCTTGGGAATGCCCGCCTCGCGGAACAGCGCGGTGCCGATGGGGTACACCGCGAAGGCCACCACGAACAGCGACACGCCGCCGTAGGTCAGCAGCCCGCAGGCCAGCACGATGGCGAGGATGGCCCGCTCGCGCCCCAGCCGGGTGACGATGCCCTGGGCAATCGCGCGGGCCGAGCCGGAGTCGTCCATCAACTTGCCGAAGATGGCGCCGAGCAAGAACAGCGGGAAGAACTGGATCAGGTAGCCGCCCAGGGACTTCATGAACACCTGGGTATAGGTGGGCAGCATCAACGCCGCATCACCGGCGAACAACACCGCCAGCAGCGCCATCAGCGGCGCCAGGATCAACACGTTGTAGCCGCGATAGGCCAGGAACATCAGCAGTGCGAGGGACAGCAGGATTCCGAGGGTACCCATGGGATTTCCTTCTTGTTGTTGTTTTGAACCGCCGCAGCGGCCGGGCCTGGGTCGGCCCTTTGCCGGTATAGAGCGAAAGCTGTGCCAAGTGGGCTGAAAAGCCCTGGGGAAGGCGCTGGTGCTGGGGTGGGGGTAATTTAGCCGGGAGACGAGGGGGTGCTTGAGGTGTCCAATTAATTGGACGATGTCTTGTTTATTGGACGCCTATTTCCATCGTTGTCCAAAAATATGGACATCCCATACCCCGCCGCGAGGTGCCCGGATGTGTAGGGTGGATGGCGCTTTTCCATCCACCACCGCGCCCACCCCCAAACACCGTGGCCGCTGGGAAGGCACGCCCTGCCCGGCGACCAACCCCGCACCGCGTGGATCGATGAAGCGCGATCCACCCTACGCCGGCCTGGGAGCTTCGCGGGGGGTATGCCGCTGGCGTGCCGGCCCGCAGGCCTGGCTACAACC
>NZ_QKRU01000132.1:0-7399 GCF_003234055.1 Pseudomonas sp. 57B-090624 | reverse complement strand
AGATCTACCGCAGCTTCCTCGACGACCCGGAGATGCTCCAGGTGCTGCTCGACGACGCTCCGGCCGTGGTCAGCTTCCACTTCGGCCTGCCGCCGCAGGACTGGATCGACGCGTTGCGCAGCCGGGGCATCCGCCTGCTCGTCACCGCTACCAACCTGACGGAGGCACGGCTGATCGAAACGTCCGGGATCGACGCCATCGTCGCCCAGGGCGTGGAAGCCGGCGGCCATCGCGGCGTGTTCGAGCCCGAGCGGGATGCGCTGATCGGCACCTTCGCCCTCACCCGCACCCTGGCCAGCCAGACCCGCCTGCCGGTCATCGCCGCCGGCGGCATCATGGACGGCGCCGGCATCCGCGCGGCCCTGCAGCTGGGGGCGAGCGGCGCGCAGCTGGGCACCGCCTTCATCCTCTGCCCGGAATCCGCCGCCAACGCCGCCTACCGCGCGGCCATGCAAAGCCCCCGGGTCGAATGCACCGCCCTCACCGCCGCCATCTCCGGGCGCTCCGCACGCGGGCTGCCGAACCGGCTGTTCAGCGATGTCGGCCACCCCCAGGCGCCCGCCCTGCCCGACTACCCCATCACCTACGACGCCGCCAAGGCCCTGCACGCAGCCGCCTCGGCCAAGGGTTGCGACGACTACGCCGTGCAGTGGGCCGGCCAGGGTGCACCGCTGGCCCGGGCATTGCCCGCCGCCGAACTGGTGGCCACCCTCGCCCGCGAACTTTCGTGACCTAGCCCGAGCTTCAGCCCGGGACGCTTGAACAGGGGGAGGCCCAGCGCCTCCCTCTTTCTTGGCTCCCAAGAAAACACCCTGGGTTCCCGGGGGTAGCACCTGCCGGAGGTTGGCGCCGAGCGCAGCGAGGCCCAACGGAGCATTGCTCGGCTCTGCTGCATTGGGCTTCGTACCTCAACCCAAGCTACGCCCGTGCCAGGGACATGCACGAACGCAAAAACAAAAAAGGAGGCGCGATGCCTCCCTTTCTCATGTCACGTCCCGGTCACCAGGTCCCGCTGCTCATGCCTCCGTCCACCGCCAGCACCACGCCCGTGGTGAAGCCGGCGCCGGCCAGGTAGAGCACCGCAGCGGCGATCTCCTCCACCGTGCCGATCCGCCCCGACGGGGCCAGGCCGTTGAGGAACTCGCGGTTGGCCGGGTCGTGCATCGGCGTCTCGATGATGCCGGGTGCCACCGCGTTGACCTGGATGTTGTGCGGCGACAGCTCCAGGGCCAGCGCACGGGTCATCTGGTTGATGCCGCCCTTGATCAGCACCGGCAGCGCGGCGGGCACCCGGATGGTGGGCTGCAGGGCCACGGCGGCAGAGATGTTGATGATGCGCCCGCCACCCTGGGCGGCCATGTGCGCGGCGGCCACCTGGCTGCTGTAGACCACGCCCTTGAGGTTGGTGTCCAGCAGGCCTTCCAGGTCTTCCGGGCTGTAGTCGATGAAGGGCCTGGGCAGGAAGAAGCCGGCGTTGTTGACCAGCACTTCGACGCTGCCGAACGCCTCCAGGGCCGCCGCGAATACCCGGCGCGCTGTGGCTGGGTCGGCCACGTCTCCGGCCACGCCGATGAACCCTGCCGGGTCGCCCAGGCTGGCGGCGGCTTCATGCAGGCGCTCGGCGGAACGCGCGGTGCCGACCACGTTGTAGCCCTGGTCGATGAAGGCGCGGGCCAGGCCCAGGCCGATGCCGCTGGATGCGCCGGTGATGACGACGGTCTGCTTGTTGCTCATGTTCGGTTCCTCACAAAGGGCTCGTTTCGTGGCAGCGGTCACTGACGCGTTGCCGTTGCAGCGCACTGTATTTGTGAGTGAAGGGCCGAAAAATCAGCTGGCGATCACTTCAGTTGATACGCCAGGTAATCAATCGGTTGGCGATACAGGCGGTGGATGTGCGAGGGCGACCGGATTTTGGCCGGAGTCGCCGTGGCGAGGAACGCCCGCGTTGGCCATGCTGAGCAGGCCCATGACAACGACAAGAGGTGGCCCCGATGTTCGAGTTCTTCCATGTCCATCCCAGCGTCAACCGCGCCCTGGAGACCCGTCACTTCCAGGCCGTGCCCGCCACCGGCGCCCTGGGGGCGGACGTCAGCGGTGTCGACCTGAAGCGACTCGACGGCGAGGGCTTCGCCGAACTGCGCCAGGCGTTGCTGCATCACAAGGTGCTGTTCATCCGGGACCAGCAACTGGAGGTCGAGGACCTGGAACGGGTGACCCTGGCTTTCGGCGAGTTCGGCCGCGAGCCCTATGTGAAGTGCATGGCCGACCACCCGAACGTGGTCCATGTGGTCAAGGAAGCCGACGAGAAGAGCCCCGTGGTGTTCGGCGGAGCCTGGCACACCGACTGGTCCTTCCAGGCCAGGCCGCCGGCCTTCACCCTCCTCTACGGCAAGGACATCCCGCCCTTCGGCGGCGACACCTTCTTCGCCAACCTGGCGCTGGCCCACGACTGGCTGTCCCCGCCCCTGCAGGCCTTCCTCCAGGGGCTCGACGCCATCCACAGCCCCGAGCGCGCCTATGGCGTCGGTGCGGCGCACAACAGGATGCTGGAGAACATGGACATCCGCTTCGGCGAAGCCACGGACGACGAGGTGCGTAGCCACCCGCTGATCACCCGCCACCCGGAAACCGGGCAGCAGGTGCTCTTCGTCAACCCGGCCTACACCAGCGGCATCGAAGGGCTGCGCCCCACGGAGGCGACCGCACTGCTGACCCACCTGTTCGGCGTCGCGGCCCAGCCGACCTTCACCTGCCGCATGCGCTGGAGCCCCGGCACGCTGGCGATCTGGGACAACCGCAGCACCTGGCACCTGCCGATTTCCGACTACCACGGCATGCGCCGCGAGATGTACCGCACCACCGTGGTCGGCGAGGCCCCCACCCGCTAGCCCCGCAGGGGGCTGCGCGGCGGCAGCCCCCGCACGCCTCAGTCGCTGTAGTAGCCGGTGACCACCAGGTAATGGCCGACCTTGCGCAGCAGCGCGTGCTTGTACTCCACCTTGCCGGTCACCGGGTTCTTCCAGCGGTACTCGTAGTCGCCCTGGTCGGCCTTGGCCATCAACTCGAGGATCGGCGCGCCGACCGGCTTGCCTTCGGGGTCGTCGATGGCGGCGAAGTCCACGCCCACCAGGCGCAGGTTGTAGCCATGGGCGACGTAGCGGCGGTCCTGCAGGTCGACGACGAAGAGATACAGGTCGTCCTCGCGGAATGCCGGCGACAGCGCGTTGATCGCCTTGATGCTGCCGGCCGCGTCGGCCTGCATCGCCTTCACCGCGCGTGCCATGAACTGATGGGCCTGCTCGGGCGTGGCCCGGGGCAGGTAATGGCCGACGGCGATGATGCGCTCGCCAACCCGGCGGAAATACACCTCCTTGCGCTCCACCCGGCCATCGCGCCAGTTCTTCCAGCGGTATTCGGCGGTCTGCACGCCTTGCTGCTCAGTGGTGGCCAGCACCTTCTGGAAGGCCTCGCGCAGCTCGGGTTCCAGCACCTGCGACACATCCCGGCCGATCAGCACGGCCGAAGGGCCGCCGCTGGCCAGCATCACGCCGTGGGTGTCCACCACGAACACATAGCGATCGTCCTCAATGAACTCGCCCAGCCGGCTGAATGCCGCCAGCGCCGCGTCGCCCTGCATCTGGTAGTAGTCGACCGCGCGGTCCAGCAAGGCGCGCGCCTTCTCGGCGTCCGCCGCCGGGTCGGCCGACACCAGCCCGGTGAACGACAGGCAGAGGGCCAGGGCAATGGTTCGGAACATGGATGCAACTCCTCGCGCCAGGGGCGACGACAGGGGCCGGTTGGCCTACAGGGAAGAATTCCTTCCACATTTTCGTACAGGCTCCGGATAACGCCAGGCGCTTGCCGGGAATTCGGGGCGATCTGCTGCGAACGAGGGTGGATTCGGGCGTCTTTGCAGGGCCTGGCAATGGAGTTGCCGATGGTCGATGCGGTGCTTTGTACGATGGCGTGCGAGGCGATTTGTCTCTACCCTGACACACTTTCAGGAAGATTCACCCGCTGCTGCGCGCAGGCAGTCGATTTCCGAAGCTGTGTCGCCAGGTCGACGTGCCGTCGATGGAGTCTGGCTTCCCCGAGAACAAGACAATAAACGGATGTCCGAAGAAAACCGTTCCGAACGCATCATCGTCGCCGACGATCACCCCGTATTCCGTGATGGCCTGCGGCGTATCGTCCAGCGCGTGCTCCCCACCGCCCGGGTGGAAGAAGCCGGCAGCATGGACGAGGTCCTGGCCCTGGCCCGCGAGGGCGAAACCCCGAGCATGTTCATCCTCGACCTGCTCTTCCCCGGGCAATCCGTCGAGGCCATCAGCGCGCTGCGCCAGGCGTTCAAGCGCAGCTCCATCGTCATCGTCTCCATGGTCGACAGCCAGAAGGCCGTGGACGAGGTGATGGCCGCCGGTGCCGACGGCTTCATCGGCAAGGCCACCGCACCGGACGAGGTCGGCGAGGCCTTGCTGGCCATCCGCGACGGCGACTTCGTGGTGCGTTTCGGCGAGACCGGCCTGCTCGCCAACGACGCCGGGCTGACCCAGCTCACGCCCCGCCAGCAGGACGTGCTGCGGCTGATCGTCGGCGGCCTGTCGAACAAGGAAATCGCCCGCGAGCTGGACATCTCCCCCTTCACCGTGCGCATCCACGTCTCCTCGCTGCTCCGCGCCCTGGGCGTCAACACCCGCGCCGCCGCTGCGGCCAAGGCCGCCAAGGCGGGCATCTGATTCCGGTAGCGGCACAGGGTGCGGGATTGGACATCGCCTGGTGGATGAAAAGAGCGTCATCCCCCCTACACAGCGGTTCGCCCCTGGTTCGGGCACGGCGCCGAGCGCAGCGAGGCCCGACACGCGGTATCCGGCCCGGCTTCAGGCTGTCTCCGTAGGAGCGGCTTCAGCCGCGAAAGACCTTCCCCAGGCTTGTGGCCGCGAGTGGCGGGGGGCTTCATCGCGAATGAATTCGCTCTGTCTGCGTTAGGTATTGCCAGAAGGTTTCGAGCTCAGTTGATTGCCGAGCTTTGCTGATGGTTCCTGTTTCGCCTCGCCGGGCGAGTTTCTTTTGGCAGTCGTCGGGGTGCCGAACCACCCAAAAGAAACCAAAAGGGCTTGCCCCTCCATACGGGTCTGGCTGAAGCCAGACTTCCCTCGCTCCTGAAAGGGGCGTCTGGCGACTGCTTCAACATTGATGCTCAACTTTCCGCATTGATGTACGCATCACCATTTGGCGTGCGCCGTGGGTCGCGCCTTTCGTAGGATGGCGTAGAGCGAAGCGAAACCCATGCGGTGGGCCTGCCAGGCATCCAGAAGAGCCCTGAAAGCGCCGCTCTCGAGCCTTTCCGTCGAATCCACGACAGCTAACGCAGACGGAGCCAATGAATTCGCTCCCACCCAGGGTGCCGCGCCTCACCCCGCCGCTGCCGTCTCCGGCATGCCCAGCTTCAGCGCCATCAGCACCGAGCGCAGCTCGGCCGGGTGCAGCGGCTTGGAGAGGATCGGGATGTCCGGGTCGGCCACCAGTTCCTGCACCCGCTTCACCTCGTGACCGGTGATCACCACCGCCGGCACCTTCCAGCCGCTGCGAGCGCGGATCCGTTCGATGCAGTCGGCGCCGGTGGTCTCGGTGTCGAGGTCGAAATCGGTGATGACCAGGTCGCACTGCACCTCGCCCGGCGGCAACGAAGGCCGCGCCTCGACCACGCAGCCCCACTTCTCCAGCAGCGTCGCCGTGGCGCGCAGCACGGCGCCATCGTCCTCGATGAGCATCACCCGCAGGCCGTCGAGCATGCGCAGCGGCAGCGACGAGCGCGCCGGCAAAGGCGCCTGGCGCGGCGCTTCGCAGCCTTGCAGGCCTTCGATGGCCACGCTGGTGCCACGCCCCAGGCGCGAGGCGATGCGGATTTCCAGGCCCATCAGCTGGGCCAGGCGCTTGACGATGGCCAGGCCCAGGCCGACGCCTTCGATATCGCGGTCACGCACCTGGCGCACCCGGTAGAACTCATCGAAGACATTGGCCAGGTGCTGCGGAGGGATACCGCGACCCTGGTCGTGCACCTCGATGGCGATGCGCCCGTCGCGCCGCCGGCAGCCAAGCAGCACGGGGCGGCCCGGTGCGTACTTGAGGGCGTTGGAGAGAATGTTCTGCACCATGGTCGACAGCAGGTGCGGGTCGGCCAGCACGTGCAGCTGCGGCGGCACCCGCAACTGGATGCGCACCCCGGCCCAGCGCGCGGCCTCGGCGTTCTGCCGCACCAGGTCCTGCAGCAGGGCCTCCAGTGCCACCGGCTGGGTGCGCGGCACCACCTTGCCGCCATCTAGGCTGTACATGTCGAGGATCGAGCGGAACAGCTGGGAAACGCTGTGCAGCGACTTGTCGATGCTGTCCACCAGCTGGCGCTCCTCGTGGCCCAGGTCGGCGTCGCGCAGGCAGGCGGTGAACAGGCTGATGCTGTGGATCGGCTGGCGCAGGTCGTGGCTGGCCTGGGCCAGGAAGCGCGACTTGGCGAGGTTGGCGGCGCTCTCCGCCTCGGTGGCCCGCCGCGCCTGGCCCAGCAGGATGTTCACGTAGGCCGGCACGATGATGGTGGTCACCACCAGCGTCAGCACCATGTAGGGCTGCTCCTGCCAGTAGGGGTTGAGCGCGGTGATCACCGCCAGCGCCACCAGCGCCAGCAGGGTCGAGACCGCCAGGTAGCGCGAACCGAAGCGCAGGCCGTTGCCCACCGTCACCCACAGCAACAGGCCGTAGGCCGGGAGCATCGCCGGCCCGCCGACGATCATCGAGAAGCCGATGCCGGCGTAGTCGTGGACCATGGAGAACAGCCGGCGCGATGGGTACACGCCCGGCCAGCGCACGATGCTCGTCAGCAGCACGAAGGAAACCGCCAGGAACAGCGTGTTGTAGATGAGGATGGGAAGGGCCTTGTCCTCCGGCATGCGGCCGATGAGTTCGGCCACTACGGTGTAGAGCGTGGCGAGGCTGGCGATGACCAGCCGGACGACGGCCTGGGAGCGTTCGGTGTCGAGTGCGCTACGGCGAAAAGCGGGCATGCAACATCCTTTCTGCCTGGGCGGGCCAGGTCTGGTTCTTCCTGAAGGCTGCAACCTTATGCGTGGCGGTCGCCGCTGATCAAGCGGCACGGCACCTCGCTGACCGATGGCGCGCAGCCACCGTTGATCATTCTTCTCGAACCCTTCCGGACGCCGTGGGCCGTATTCCATGTAACCCACAGCACCTGGAGAATTCCATGAGACTGAACACATTGACTGCCTTCATCCTCACCGGCTGCCTGGCCGGCGCCTCCCTCAGCGCACTGGCCGAAACCGATGGCGGCACCGGCCCCACCGTGCCCGGCCCGAGCACGCCCAGTTCCCCCACCGCCCCCTCCACGGAC
>NZ_QKRU01000131.1:0-7399 GCF_003234055.1 Pseudomonas sp. 57B-090624 | reverse complement strand
GCCTTTCCCGGCTTTCTCGGGCGGATCACGGAATGCCCTGTTCCAGGCAGGCGGCAGCCGGGGGAAAACGTTCACGACTGGTGCCATGCACCGCTTCGGCGCATCAAAAATGTGCTCAGAAAATGTTCAGGAGCTGACTGCCGCCTGCCTGGAACAGGGCATTCCGTGATCCGCCCGAGAAAGCCGGGAAAGGCCAGAGCCCAATGAATACGGGGCCTCTGGCCATGAGACGGGGAATCCAACGGAGGTGGAAAGAGGCCGAATGCGAAAACTGGCACAGCCTCTGCATTGGTAGAGACAACCCGTTTCGGGGACCTTGGTACAGGCAGGCCGGGGATCCCTCTTTTATGCAAGACCCTTCGCTGCCACCGCCATCGCGTCGAGCCGAGCTCCGCGGGCGAGCTGTGAAGGACGATGGTTTTGGGGGCCTTGGTACAGGCAGGCCGGGGAATCCCCTTTCTTACAGCGCCACGCTGTCACGACGGCTTCGAGCCCGGACAGCGCAGCGACGACCCGTTTCGGGGGCCCAGGTACAGGCAGGCCGGGGATTCCCCTTTCTTATCCCGCCCGGGAGCCGAGACAACGGCACCGGACAGCAGCGACGACCCGTTTCGGGGACCTTGGTACAGGCAGGCCGGGGCATCCCCTTTCTTATCCCTCCCGCAGGCTGATCTGCAGCCGCCACTTGCCGTCCACCTCGGCTCCGCTCCACTCCCCATGCAGGGGGCGAGTCGCCACGAAGTGCAACAGCAACCCATTGCGGGTCATCTGCAAGCGCCAGTTCAACGCCTTGCCGCCCAATTGCAGGCGGCCCTTCTGCGGCTCGGCGCTGGCGTCGAAGACGAAGGCCAAAGCCCCGTCCATGTGTTCGGCCCGCTGGCGCGGCTCGCCGTCGAACCACAGCGCCAGCCCGTCGGGCAACGCCTCCACCCGCTCCAGGTGGATCGGCCCCGGCGCGGTCAGGCGGCCGATCATCAGCCCGACCAGCAGTCCGAAAATCGCCAGCGAACCCAAAAACCGCGGCCACATGCGCCGCCTCGGGTCTTCATCGGGAGTAGAATGCCGCCGGTTTTGGGGCAGGGGGCCACGCATGTTTCACGTCATCCTTTTTCAACCGGAAATTCCGCCGAACACCGGCAACATTATCAGGCTGTGCGCCAACTCGGGCTGCCACCTGCACCTGGTCGAACCCCTGGGTTTCGAGCTCGACGACAAGCGCCTGCGTCGCGCCGGGCTGGACTACCACGAGTACGCCACCCTGCAGCGCCACGCCGACCTGGAGAGCTGCCTGGCGAGCCTGGGCCACCCCCGCGTGTTCGCCTTCACCACCAAGGGCACCCGGTTGTTCCACGAGGTCGCCTTCGAGAAGGGCGACGCCTTCCTCTTCGGCCCGGAAAGCCGCGGCCTGCCGGAAGAAGTGCGCGAGGCCCTGCCGCCCGAGCAGCGCCTGCGCCTGCCCATGCGTCCCGGCTGCCGCAGCCTGAACCTGTCCAACAGCGTGGCCGTGGCGGTCTACGAGGCCTGGCGCCAGCACGGCTTCAGCCTGGACTGAGCCGGGCGATCAGGCGCCCACAAAAAAGCGCCCCGAGGGGCGCTTTTTCTTCATCCAGCGCGGATCAGGCGTTGGCCGGCGCTTCGCCGGCGGCCTGCAGGCGCGCCATTTCCTGCGCGTACAGGGCGTCGAAGTTCACCGGGGCCAGCATCAGCGCCGGGAACGAGCCACGTACGACGAGGCTGTCCAGGGTTTCGCGGGCGTAGGGGAACAGGATGTTCGGGCAGAAGGCGCCCAGGGTGTGGCTCATGGAAGCCGCGTCCAGGCCCTTGATCAGGAAGATGCCGGCCTGCTGCACTTCAGCGATGAAGGCGGTCTCTTCGCCGTTCTTCACGGTCACGGAGAGGGTCAGCACCACCTCGTGGAAATCGCCGTCCAGCGACTTCTGGCGGGTGTTGAGGTCCAGCGCCACGCTCGGGGTCCACTCCTGGCGGAAGATCTCGGGGCTCTTGGGGGCCTCGAACGACAGGTCACGCACGTAGATGCGCTGCAGCGAGAATTGCGGGTTCTGTGCTTCCTGGGAAGCGCCGTTGCTTGCTTGTTCAGTCATGGCAGAGCCTTCTTGTTCGTACGTTTTAAAGTTCGGTCACGCCTTGAGCAGAGCATCCAGCTTGCCCGCCCGCTCAAGGGCATAAAGGTCGTCACAGCCGCCCACATGGGTCGAACCGATCCATATCTGCGGCACCGAGGTGCGGCCCGCCTTGCGGGTCATCTCGGCGCGGACGTCGGGCTTGCCATCGACGCGGATCTCTTCGTACTGGACGCCCTTGCTGCCGAGCAGTTGCTTGGCCCGGATGCAGTAGGGGCACCAGTCACTGGAGTAGATGACGACGGCAGCCATGTTCACTTCACCAACGGCAGGTTTTCGCCACGCCAGCTGCCGATGCCGCCGGACAGCTTGAACGCGGTGAAACCGGCTTTCTGCAGGTCACGGCAAACGGTGCCAGCATGCTGGCCCATGGTATCGACCACTATGATGGTCTTGTCCTTATGCTTATCCAGCTCCGCAAGGCGAGCAGCCAGCTTTTCGTAGGGGATGTTCAGCGAGTCGACGATGCGGCCGCTGGAGAAATCCTTGTTGCTGCGCACGTCGAGGACGACGCCCTGGCCACTGTTGACCAGCGCGGTGAGCTCGCGGGTGCTGATGCTGCGGCCGCCACGGCGCAGTTCGTGGGCGATCAGGAGCACCAGCAGGACGACGAAGGATGCGCTCAGTACATAGTGGTTAGTGGCAAATTCAATCAGGTGGGCGAACATCGACGGGTCCCGGGACGGTAAAATGCCGGCCAGTATACACAGCACCACAGGTCCACCAAACCCCGCACGGCGGTGACGCACAAGGAACTTGTACGTAAAATGCCGCTCCCTTTTTGATCTTCTTGTGCCATGCGAGTCGGACTTATGACAGCCACGCCCAAACCCCTGGTTCTGATCATCCTGGACGGCTTCGGTCACAGTGACAGTCCCGAGTACAACGCCATCTACGCTGCCACCAAGCCGGTCTATGACCGCCTGCTGGCCACCCAGCCGCACGGCCTGATCTCGGGCAGCGGCATGGACGTGGGCCTGCCGGACGGGCAGATGGGCAACTCCGAGGTCGGCCACATGAACCTCGGCGCCGGCCGCGTGGTTTACCAGGACTTCACCCGCGTCACCAAATCCATCCGTGATGGCGAGTTCTTCGCCAACCCGGTGATAGTCGAGGCCGTGGACAAGGCCGTTGCCGCCGGCAAGGCCGTGCACTTCATGGGCCTGCTTTCCGATGGCGGCGTGCACAGCCACCAGGACCACCTGGTCGCCATGGCCGAACTGGCCGCCCGGCGCGGTGCCGAGAAGATCTACCTGCACGCCTTCCTCGACGGCCGCGACACCCCGCCGAAAAGCGCCGAGCCCTCCATCGAGCTGCTCGATGCCACCTTCGCCCGCCTGGGCAAGGGCCGCATCGCCAGCCTGATCGGCCGCTACTTCGCCATGGACCGCGACAACCGCTGGGACCGCGTCGAAGCCGCCTACAACCTGATCACCGAAGGCCGGGCCGAGTTCACCGCCGCCAGCGCCCGTGAGGGCCTGGCCGCCGCCTACGAGCGTGGCGAGAGCGACGAATTCGTCAAGGCCACCCGTATCGGCGAAGCCGCCCCGGTGCAGGATGGTGACGCGGTCATCTTCATGAACTTCCGTGCCGACCGCGCCCGCGAGCTGTCCCGCGCCTTCGTCGAGCCCGGCTTCAAGGAGTTCCCGCGCCAGCGCGAAATCGCCCTGGCCGGCTACGTGATGCTGACCCAGTACGCCGCCAGCATCCCCGCGCCCAGCGCCTTCAAGCCCGAATCCCTGGACAACGTGCTGGGTGAATACCTCGCGGCCAACGGCAAGACCCAGCTGCGCATCGCCGAGACCGAGAAGTACGCCCACGTGACCTTCTTCTTCTCCGGCGGCCGCGAGGAGCCCTTCGAGGGCGAAGAGCGCATCCTCATCCCCTCGCCCAAGGTCGCCACCTACGACCTGCAGCCGGAGATGAGCGCCCCCGAGGTGACCGACCGCATCGTCGACGCCATCGAGAACCTGCGCTACGACGTGATCATCGTGAACTACGCCAACGGCGACATGGTCGGCCACACCGGCGTCTTCGAAGCCGCGGTCAAGGCCGTCGAGTGCCTGGACACCTGCCTGGGCCGCATCACCGCTGCCCTCGACAAGGTCGGCGGCGAGGCGCTGATCACCGCCGACCACGGCAACGTCGAGCAGATGGAAGACGAAGCCACCGGCCAGGCGCACACCGCGCACACCTGCGAGCCGGTGCCCTTCATCTATTACGGCAAGCGCCAGGTCAGCCTGCGCGAAGGCGGCGTGCTCGCCGACGTGGCCCCGACCCTGCTGACCCTGATGGGCCTGCCGGTGCCGGCCGAGATGACCGGCAAGAGCATCGTCGAACTGAAATGACCCGCGCGCCGACCACCGGCGCCGCGGTTTCGCATCGAACGCCCCGCAGCTCAGGCTTCGGGGCGTTTTTTTTGCCGAGCGCGACGGGCATACTAGGCCCGTCTTCCTCCCTGGTGCCGCACGCCCCCATGTTTCGCGCCCTCACCCTCATTCTCCTTGCCTGCCTGCTCGCGCCGGCCGTCGCCGACGAGCGCGCGCAGACCCAGCAGCAGCTGGACCAGGCCGCCAAGGACGTCACCGAACTCAAGAAACTCCTCAAGCAGTTGCAGGAGGAGAAGTCCGGCGTGCAGGCGGACCTGAAGAAAACCGAATCCGAGATGGGCCAGCTGGAAAAGCAGGTCAAGGACCTGCAACAGGAACTCGACAAGGGCGAAGGCGAAGTGAGGCGCCTGGACCAGGAGAAAAAAAAGCTCCAGGGCGCGCGCCTTGAACAGCAGAGGCTGATCGGCATCCAGGCGCGCGCCGCCTACCAGAGTGGCCAGCAGGAATACCTCAAGCTGCTGCTCAACCAGCAGCACCCCGAGAAATTCGCCCGCACCCTCACCTACTACGACTACCTCAGCCAGGCCCGCCTGGAGCAGCTCGACGCCTTCAACGAGACCCTGCGCCAACTGGCCAACGTCGAGCGCGACATCGCCACCCAGCAGGCCGCGCTCATCGAGCAGAAGAGCGCCCTGGACAGCCGCCGCGAGCAGCTCGCCGGCCTGCGCAAGGAGCGCCAGCTGGCCCTGGCCAAGCTCAACCGCGACGTGACCGACCGCGACCAGAAGCTCAAGGCCCGCCAGCAGGAGCAGGCCGAGCTGGGCCGCGTGCTCAAGACCATCGAGGAAACCCTCGCCCGCCAGGCCCGCGAGGCCGAAGAGGCCCGCAAGCGCGAACTGGCCGAGCGGCAGCGCCAGGAAGACGAGCTCAAGCGCTCCCCGGCCGCCGCCAAATCCCTCTCCGGCCCCCTGGTTTCAAGTACCGGCGGCAACTTCGGCGGCCCCTTCGCCAGTGCCCGGGGCAAGCTGCCCTGGCCGGTCGACGGCCGTCTCGTTGCGAGATTTGGAACTCCTCGCGGCGAAGACGCACGAACTAAGTGGGACGGCGTACTGATCGGCGCCGCCGCAGGCAGCCAGGTGCGCGCCGTGCATGGGGGCCGCGTGGTCTTCGCCGACTGGTTGCGCGGCGCGGGGCTGTTGGTCATCCTCGACCACGGCAACGGCTTCCTGAGCCTGTACGGCCACAACCAGAGCCTGTTGAAAAATGCCGGCGACATCGTCAAGGCGGGGGAGTCCATCGCCACCGTCGGCACCAGTGGCGGGCAGGATTCGCCCGCGTTGTATTTCGCCATCCGCCAGCAGGGCCGCCCCAGCGACCCCGCGCAGTGGTGCCGAGCGCAAGGATAAGCGCCACTTCATTCCGTAGGAGTTGATTCGCATGCCGCATCTGTCCCGCCTTACCTCCCTGGCCATGGCCCTGGCGCTGCTCGGCGGTGCATCGCTCGCCTCCGCCGCCCAGGAGCCCGCAGCGCCGGCGCCCGCCCCGGCAGCGGCGGCGAACGGCAAGGCACCGCTGCCCCTGGACGAGCTGCGCACCTTCGCCGAGGTGCTGGACCGGATCAAATCCGCCTACGTCGAGCCGGTGGACGACAAGACCCTGCTGGAGAACGCCATCAAGGGCATGCTCAGCAACCTCGACCCACACTCCGCGTACCTGGAGCCCGAGGCCTTCCAGGAGCTTCAGGAAAGCACCAGCGGCGAGTTCGGCGGCCTGGGCATCGAAGTGGGCACCGAGGACGGCTTCATCAAGGTCGTCTCGCCCATCGACGACACCCCCGCCTCCAAGGCCGGCATCCAGCCGGGCGACCTGATCGTCAAGATCGACGGCCAGCCGACCAAGGGCCTGTCGATGATGGAAGCCGTGGACAAGATGCGCGGCAAGGCCGGCAGCCCCATCGTCCTGACCCTGGTACGCGAGGGCGGCCAGCCCTTCGACGTCGAGCTCAAGCGCGCCGTGATCAAGGTCAAGAGCGTGAAGAGCCAGTTGCTGGACAAGAACTACGGCTACATCCGCATCACCCAGTTCCAGGTCAACACCGGCGAGGAAGTGGGCAAGGCGCTGGCCAAGCTGCGCAAGGACAACGGCGACAAGAAGCTCGCCGGCCTGGTCCTCGACCTGCGCAACAACCCCGGCGGCGTGCTGCAGTCCGCGGTGGAGGTGGCCGACCACTTCCTCACCAAGGGCCTGATCGTCTACACCAAGGGCCGCATCGCCAACTCCGAGCTGCGCTTCTCCGCCGACCCGGCCGACGCCAGCGAAGGCGTACCGCTGGTGGTGCTGATCAACGGCGGCAGCGCCTCGGCGGCCGAGATCGTCGCCGGCGCCCTGCAGGACCACAAGCGTGGCGTGCTGATGGGCACCGACAGCTTCGGCAAGGGCTCGGTACAGACCGTGCTGCCGCTGAACAACGACCGCGCCCTGAAGCTCACCACCGCGCTCTACTTCACCCCCAACGGCCGCTCCATCCAGGCCCAGGGCATCGTCCCCGACGTGGAAGTGGCCCGCGCCAAGGTGACCCGCGAACAGGACAGCGAGAACTTCAAGGAAGCCGACCTCGCCGGCCACCTCGGCAACGGCAACGGTGGCGCCGACAAGCCCAGCTCCGGCAAGGCCAAGGCCGCCCAGGCCCGCCCGCAGGACGACGACTACCAGTTGAACCAGGCGCTGAACCTGCTCAAGGGCCTGAACGTCACCCGCGGGGATTGAGGTGAGCCGGGGAGCCTGGCTGCTGGCGCTGCTGCTCGGCGCGTCGGCGATCCAGGCCCGCGACCCCCTTCCGCCCCTGCCCCGGCTGCCCCTCGCGGCGCCGGAGCCGGCGGCGCCCGCCCAGGCGCTGCCCATCCAGCCCGGCCCCTTGAGACTTGGCCC